>JAPYWU010000214.1 GCA_028276205.1 Dictyoglomaceae bacterium
TTATTGGAAGAGAATAATTTTCTTCTTAAAAGATCTACAAAAAATGTATTAGATTATTCGAAGGATTTGGAGAATCCTTCTTGTATTTTAAAAAAGGTAGTTAAGGAAAGAAAAACCATTTATATTCCTTTTACTAAAGAGACAGATATAAAATGTATAAGTCCACTTGCAAATTCTGTCTTAGCTATTCCCATATTAGGTAAGGAAAAAATATTTGGTGTATTAGTCTTGGAAGCCCTTGAAAGAAGAGCTTTTAGAGAAGAGGACATACTTAATTTAGAGACAATTACAATGCAATCTGGCATAATCTTTGAGAATATTGAATTGTTAGAGTCTTTAAAAGAGTCAGAAACCAGATATAGAGTATTAGCAGAACAATCACTTACTGGAGTTTCTTTGATCCAAGATAATAAGTTTATATATACCAATTCAAGATTTGTAGAAGTTCTTGGTTATCCTCCAAGGCTTGAAGATCTAAATGATTTTATTAAATATGTACACGAAGAAGACAAAAATAGATTCATGGAAAGATATCAACAGATATTAGAAAGTACTTTTGATTATATAATAGACGAGATAAAGATAAGAAAGATAAATAATGAAATAGCGTATTTAGAGATATCAATGGTCTCTGTTTTTTATAAAGGTAAGAAATCAATCCTTATGTCTATTCTTGATATTACTTACAGAAAAAAATTAGAGGAAGAATTAAAATTATTATCTATAACTGATGCTTTAACAGGCCTTTATAATCGGCGTGGTTTTATGACTCTGGCAGAGCATACTTTTTCTATAGCAAATAGATTAAACAAAAAAATATTTGTTATGTTTATTGATCTTGATCACATGAAAGAGATAAATGACAAACTCGGACATCAAATGGGAGATCAAGCCCTTATTGATTTAGCTAATATTTTGAGAGAAACCTTTAGACAAAATGATCTTATAGCAAGAGTTGGTGGAGATGAATTTGTAGTTTTAGGTATTATTGGAGAAGAAAATCATAAAGAAATAATAATTAAAAGACTTCTTGAAAAGGTAGAAGAGTTTAATAGTAAAGGGTTAAGACCTTATAAAATATCCCTGAGTGTTGGTACTGCCATCTATGATCCTACGGAGCCCATATCTTTGGAAGATCTTATTCAAAAAGCTGACGAACTCATGTATGAAGAAAAAAGGAGTAAAAAAGAAGCTAAAAAAAATTAATAAAAAGGGATAGGGAGATTTTTTACTCCCTACCCCTTTTTATTTCTTAATCAAATAGAATCTTCATACTTTCTTCATGATCAAGATCCATCACGTATGGTATTCCTGAAACTTCGGCAGCTTCTTTTGTAAGAGCTACGATATCATCTCTTGAGATAAGTTCAAGCTTGAATTTTCTTGCTCCTGCCATAAATTGCTTCAGACCAACAGCCAGTCTATCAAAGTATCCATAAACTGCAAGAGCAGAAGGTGGTACTTTCTTCCAATCTTCTCCAAGTATCTTTTTCATTTCTGCAACTGCAGTGAAGATTTCTTCAACATCATTACCATACTCTGCATAATCCTTTGGTATATTTCCACTCTTAATTAAGTTTCCAAGGGTTTTTCCTACCATAGCTGCGGTAAGGGTAGCTCTTCCCATAGCCACAAGTTTTACATATGGAGCTCCTAAGGCAAGACCCTTGAAGATATGATCTTCTAAGGTAAATCCACCAGCTATTGCTATTGTAGGTACATGTTTTCCTTTTTCCGCTAACATCTTTGCATATTTGTAGGTTAAAGCTTCCAAGTAAACAGTAGGAATACCCCATTCATTCATCATTCTCCATGGACTCATTCCAGTTCCACCGCCAGCACCATCTACAATTAGTAAATCTGCTTTACCTTCGGAGGCTGCTCTTAAAGCAAGGGCAAGATCTTTTGGTCTGTAGGCTCCTGTCTTTAATGATATATATTTGGCTCCTCTTTTTCTAAGTTCTTCTGCTCTTTTTACAAATCCTTCCACTGATGCCATACCAAGTCTTGAATGTCTTTCAAACTCCTTAATTCCGCCCTTTGCGAATAACTCTTGAATTATAGGATCATCTGGATCTGGAAAAACAATATATCCTCTATCTTTTAATTGTTTTGCTCTCTTAATATCAGAGAGTTTTATTTCTCCTCCGATGTCTTTTGCACCTTGTCCCCATTTTATCTCTACAAATTCAATTCCTAAACTTTCAATCACATATTCCAATGTACCAAGTCTTGAATCTTCTACATTTTCTTGAACTATAACTCCACCATAACCATCTCTTTGCCATTCTTTAAATAATTTGATTCTTCTTTCCATCTCAGGAGATCTTACAACTTTTCCGTTCTTAAATTCAGCATCTGGATCTACACCACATACATTTTCACCTACACCTACCATTGTACCGAATAGGGCAGATCCAATAGCAACGCCTTCCCAGTTATCTCTTGCGATAAAGGTAGATCCAAGACCTGTAGTAAACCATGGACCTCTTAATTTAATGTTACCTATCTTTGTCTCTATATCTACTGCAGGGAAAGTTGCTTTATCTGGATCTGGCTCTACACCTTGTGCTCCTACACAAGTTCCGTTAATATTGAAATGAGAGAAGTCTATTGGGTAGTCTTTTTCAGAAGCGGATGTTACTTTTCCATAGGGTTTTGGATAAATATATTCTCTTCCTCTTACCGCAGATTTTCCTATTTCGCAATAGCCGGGACATCCATCCAAACAGGTGACACACATTCCACTAAATGGTGAGTAATCTTTTAGACGTAGACGGGTCAAGGTAGCTTCTGAGAAATTAGGTTTTGAAAAGGACATAAGTAAAGCACCTCCCCAAAAGAATTTCTTTAAAATTAGTTTTAAAAATTTTAACACTTAATTGGATAAATTGTCAATTGTCAGTACTAAA
>JAPYWU010000215.1 GCA_028276205.1 Dictyoglomaceae bacterium
AGTCTGTAAATACATGTTCGACCAAAAAGCAACTACAAGTAGAAGTTTTATTAGCTCATAGAGACGCGTTTTTCCTCATTACTTTCTATCTTGTTTTCCTTTAAAAATTATAGATAAGCTATTATTTTAAAACATAAATAAAATAGTATTTACCTCGAAACCAAAAGGACCTAAAAAGCTTTATGGAATGATTGATAATTCACGTGGACAAGATAAAAGAATTCTTTGTATTATTTATAATCTTTATGCTATATTTATAAAAAAATCGTGAGGTGATGATATGCCTATAATATATGATAAGAAGAATAAAATCTTTCATTTAATTGCTGGAAATTCCAGTTATATAATGAAAATCTTTAAAGATAAATATTTAGTACACCTTTATTGGGGAAGAAAATTAAATCATTCGGATTTTTCCGAGGCATTTATAACTTCTCCTTTTGGCGCAAATCCAGATCCTAATGATAAAACTTACACTTTTGACAGAATGTTGTTAGAATATCCAGCATATGGTAATTCAGATTTTAGACATCCTGCTTATCAAATAGAGCAAGAAGATGGCTCAAGAATTACAAATCTTATATTTAGAGATTATAAAATATACAAAGGAAAACCTAAATTACAAGGTTTACCAGCCACTTATGTAGAAGATGAAGATGAAGCAGAAACCCTTGAAATAGAGCTTATAGATGAACTCATTAATCTAAAAGTAATACTTATATATACCGCTTACAGAGACTATAATGTTATTACAAGAAGCGTTAAGTTTATAAATAATGGAAATCAAAGGTTAAAATTATTAAGAGCTTTAAGTACTTGTGTGGATTTTGACCACTGTAAATTTGATCTTTTACATCTTTGGGGATCATGGGCAAGAGAAAGATATGTAGAAAGAACTCCTTTAATGCATGGTATAAAGACTATTGAAAGTTCACGAGGAGAAAGCTCTCACCAACACAATCCATTTATTGCTCTACTTTCTAAAGATGCCAATGAAAAACATGGAGATGTATATGGCTTTAGTCTTGTATATAGTGGAAACTTCTCAGCCAATATAGAAGTAGATCAATTTAATACTACAAGAGTAACTATGGGAATAAATCCATTTGAATTTACTTGGATATTAGAAAAAGGGGAAACCTTTCAAACCCCAGAAGTAGTAATGGTTTACTCTTCTGAAGGTTTGGGAGAAATGTCGAGGACCTACCATCGACTATATCGTAAAAGACTTTGTAGAGGTGAATATAGAGACAAAAGAAGACCTATTCTCGTAAACACATGGGAAGCAGTTTATTTCAATATTAATGAAGATAAACTTTTAGCTCTTGCTCAAAAAGCAAAAGAATTAGGGATAGAACTTTTTGTCTTAGATGATGGATGGTTTGGAAAAAGGGATGACGATACCAGCTCTCTTGGAGATTGGTATGTGGATAGAAGAAAATTACCAAATGGACTTGAAGGACTTGGGGAAAAATTAAATAAAATGGGGTTAAAATTTGGACTTTGGTTTGAGCCAGAAATGATCTCTCCAAATAGTGAACTTTATAAAAAACATCCAGATTGGTGTATACAAGTCCGAGGAAGAGTATTATCTCAATGTAGAAATCAGTATGTTCTTGACATTACTCGAGAAGAAGTAAGAAAAGAAATTCTTAGGATGATGAAGGAAATTATAAGAAACGCCCCTATTGAATATATAAAATGGGATATGAATAGACCTTTAACAGAGGTAGGCTCTCTTGCCCTTCCTCCAGAAAAACAAAAAGAAGTATTCCATAGATATGTTTTAGCTTTATACGAAATGATGGAAGAATTAACATCAGAATTCCCTCATATTCTTTTTGAAGGTTGCTCGGGTGGAGGAGGAAGATTTGATCCTGGAATCCTTTATTACATGCCTCAAATATGGACAAGTGACAATACTGATGCTATAGAAAGATTAAAGATACAATGGGGAACAAGTATTGTATATCCTGCATCCACTATGGGAGCCCATGTATCTGCAGTACCTAACCACCAAGTTGGGAGAATAACACCTCTTAAAACCAGAGGTTATGTAGCAATGTCAGGTGTTTTTGGATATGAAATGGACCTTACTAAATTAACAAAGGAAGAGGAAGAAATAATAAAAGATCAAATTGAATTCTATAAAAAAATATGGCATATAGTTTTTGAAGGAGATCTGTACAGATTAATAAGTCCCTTTGAAGAAAGTGCTGCATCTTGGATGTTTGTTACTCCAGATAAAAAAGAGGCCTTTGTAGTATATGTAAATATCTTAGCTTTTCCTAATCCACCCTTTTTAAAGCTCAAGCTGGATGGCCTTGATCCTAACAAAATATATAAAATAGAAGGAACTGATAGAGAATTTTATGGTGATGAATTAATGAACATAGGAATTAATATACCCCCAATGAAAGATTTTGAATCCTTCGCATTCATACTCAAATCAAAAGAATAAAGGAGGATATCTTTAACATGAAAATAATACTTAGAAGGGAAAATGAAATAAAAGAAATAAAAGGAAATTATAAAGTAAATGAAATACTTAAAATCTTAAACATAAATCCAGAAACTGTTATTGTAGTAAAGGGAGATGAAATTGTCACTCCTGATAAACTAATAAAAGATGATGAAGAAATAGAAATTATACCCGTTATATCTGGAGGAAGCACATAATGAAATGTATAAAATGCAAAAACGAAGCAAGCATATATATAAGACGTCATAATAGTGCTTTTTGTAAAGATCATTTTATCGAATATGTATTTCATCAAACAGAAAAGGCAATAAAGCAATATAAAATGTTCACTCAAGATGAAAAGATTTTAGTTGCTGTTTCTGGAGGAAAGGATAGTTTAGCTTTATGGGATATTCTTATATCCTTAGGATATAAAGCT
>JAPYWU010000018.1 GCA_028276205.1 Dictyoglomaceae bacterium
TAGAGTTTTGTATCATTCTTTTCATGTATTAACTTTTCCTGTTATACTTTTAGAGGAGTTATTAAGAGCTGCAGGACTTTTTACCAAGATTTTATCTGACTTCCTTAAAAGTGGTACCTATGTCCCTCCCAAGTGCCAAAGTTCATATTTGAAAATAAAAAAAAGAATAAACTGAAAAATTTTAATGTTTAAATCTCCACTCTTTTTGACAATTTTCTATTTTCTATGTTATTATCTCAAAATAAATAAAATAATTAGGTGATATAAACTATGCTTCCTGATGAAAGAAGATCTAAAATATTAGAGCTTTTAGAAAAAGAAAGAAGTATCAAAGTTAACGACTTAGTTAAATTATTCAATGTAACAGGAGCAACTATAAGAAGAGATCTCGAAGCCCTAGAAAAAGAGGGCTTCCTTAAGAGAACCCATGGCGGGGCAATACTCCCTCACAGTTTTTCTTTTGAACCCCTTTTTACTACCAAGAAAAGGCAAAATCTTAAAGAAAAAATGGCTATTGGTAAAAAGGCAGGAGAGATCATAAATGATGGTGAATCCATATTTATTGAGGCAGGAAGTACCACATTACAAATAGCCAAAAATATTAAAAATAAACACGATGTTACAGTGCTTACAAATTCAATAGAGGTAGCAAGAGAACTTTTGAATGCAAGAGGTGTAGAAGTAATATTAACAGGCGGTGTTCTTAGAAAAGAGACTATTGCTCTTATTGGACCATTAGCAGAAAGGGTTTTAAGAGAATTTAGAGTTGATAAGGTATTTTTAGGTATATCTGGAATTATACCTTCAAAAGGTATGTATACCGCAAGTATAGCTGAATCACAGATTAAAAAATTAATCATTGAGATGGGAAGGGAAATTATAGGTGTTGCAGATCATAGTAAATTTGGAAAGGAATGTTTTTCTTTTGTAGCACCCACAAATGTTATGCATAAAATCATCATTGATGACAAAGTTCCACCCCATTATATAGAAGAGCTTAAAAAAGAAGGAGTAGAAGTTATAACTGTACATCCTGAAGAAGAATAAACCTATAACATCCTTTATGGTATAATTTTTTAAAATAAACCCTAAAAAGAAAGGAGTATGTCTTATGTTAGAGGGGAAAAAATTTGCTGTTTTTAATGTGGCAAATAAGAAAAGTATTGCATGGGCAATTTCTCAATCTATAATGAAATTTGGAGGAGAAGTAATTATTGGCTATCAGAATGAAAGATTAAGAGAAAATGTGGAAGAATTAATTGCTGATCTAAACCCAAAACCACTTCTTGTAGAATGTGATGTATCAAAAGATGAAAATATTGAAAAGGTAGCTGAGGAGATTGAGAAAAAAGTAGGGAAGATAGATGGATTTGTGCATTCTATAGCTTATGCACCATCTGATGCATTAAAAAATCCCTTTATTGAAACCTCTAAAGAGGCTTTCTTAACTGCCATGGAAATAAGTGTATATTCCTTTGTAGCTATGACCAGAATATTCAAAAGAATATTAAATAAACCTGCCAGTATCCTTACCCTTACCTATTACGGGGCTGAAAAAGTAGTTCCTAATTATAATGTGATGGGAGTTGCCAAATCCGCATTAGAAGCTTCAGTGAGATATTTAGCCTATGATTTGGGGGAAGAAAATATAAGGGTAAATGCTATCTCAGCAGGACCATTAAGCACCTTAGCTGCAAGGGGCATAGCTAAATTTAGTGATATGCTTGAATATCACAGAGAAAAAGCCCCATTGAAAAGAAATATTGAACATAGAGAAGTAGGAGATTCCGCCGTTTTTCTTTTAAGTGATCTTGCATCTGGAATAACAGGAGAAGTGCTCTATGTAGATGCAGGATACAATATTATGGGTATATAGATATTTAGGAGGATAAAATGAAATTACCAGAACTTAGAATCGGAGATTTAGTAGCCAAAATACCAATAGTACAAGGAGGTATGGCTGTTGGAATATCTCTTTCAGGACTTGCATCAGCTGTAGCAGAAGCAGGAGGAATAGGTGTAATAGGTACCGCAGGTATTGGTATGGATGAACCAGATTTTTTTGAAAATTTTATTGAAGCTAATATTAGAGCTTTAAGAAATGAAATAAGGAAAGCAAGAGAAAAAACAAAGGGCATAATTGGAGTAAATATAATGGTAGCCCTTTCTAATTTTGCAGATATGGTAAAAACTTCAATTGAAGAAAAGGTAGATATTATCTTTTCAGGTGCGGGACTTCCTTTAGATCTCCCCAAATATCTTATAAAAGGGGCAGTTACAAAGTTAGTACCAATAGTATCTTCTGGTAGGGCAGCCAGAATCATAGCCAAAAGTTGGATTGAAAAGTACAATTATGTACCTGATGCATTTGTAGTAGAAGGACCATTGGCAGGAGGTCATTTAGGATTTAAAAAAGAAGAATTAGAAGATCCTAATGTAACCTTAGAGAACCGGTTAAAAGAAGTATTAGATGAAGTAAAAATCTTAGAAGAAAAATATGATAAAGAAATTCCTGTAATTGCAGGTGGAGGTATATATGATGGAAAAGATATAGCAAAATTCATTAAATTGGGAGCAAGTGGCGTACAGATAGCTACAAGATTTGTAGCCACTTATGAGTGCGATGCTGATGAAAAATTTAAACAAGAATATATAAGGGCTAAAAAAGAAGACATCGTTATTATAAAAAGTCCTGTGGGGCTTCCTGGAAGAGCCATAAAAAATGAGTTTTTAGAGGCTGTTGAAAGGGGCGAAAGGAAACCATATAAATGCGTATTTCAATGCATAAGGACATGTGACTATAAAAATACTCCATATTGCATAGCTTTAGCATTATTAAATGCTAAAAAGGGGAATCTAAAAGCAGGCTTTGCCTTTGCAGGAGCCAATGCTTATAGGGTTGACAAAATTGTAAGTGTAAAGGATCTTATGAAAGAATTGGTTGAGGAGGCAGAAGAAAATCTATGAAAGCTATAGATTTTGTATTAAAAGATCAAAATGGACAAGATTGGCGACTTTCTGATTTTAAGGGTAAATGGGTAGTTCTATATTTTTATCCAAAAGATATGACATCAGGCTGTACAAAAGAAGCTGTAAATTTCTCCGAAAAGATTGAAGAATTCAAAAAAAGGAATGCAGAAGTTGTGGGAATAAGTAAAGATTCTATAGAAAGTCATAAGAAATTTGTGGAAAAATATAATTTAAAAATTACTATCCTTTCTGATCCAAAGGCAGAGGTAATTAAACAATATGGAGCATGGGGAAAGAAGAAAATGTACGGTAAAGAGACAGAAGGCACAATAAGAAGTACTTTTATCATCTCTCCTGATGGGGAGATTGTACATTCATGGAAAAATGTAAAAGTAGATGGACACGTAGAAGAAGTACTCCATAAATTAGACGAACTAATAGAAAGGAAATAATATTATAATTTTTCTTCTACTACTTTATTCCTTAATACGCCTACTTTTTCCACTACACACTCCACCACATCTCCAGGATTTATAGGGGCAATACCTGAAGGTGTACCAGTAGCTATAATATCTCCAGCCTCTAAGGTTAGATGTTTGGAAATATAAGAAATAATTTGGGGAATTTTAAAGAGCATATTTTTAGTATTATCTTTCTGTCTTACTTCCCCATTTACCCTAAGTTCTATATTTAGATTATTAGGTTCTTTTAAATCCTCTTTAAATACTAAATATGGTCCTATAGGGCAGAAAGTATCAAAACTTTTGGATCTAAACCAAGGATTAGTATTTTGAAAATCTTCTGCCTGCATATCCCTGGCAGTAACATCATTCACTATAGTATAGCCAAGAACATAGTCAAAGGCATCCTCTTCTTTAATATATTTACCCCTCTTTTTTATTATCACTCCTAACTCTACTTCAGGATCTACCCTTGTAAGGAATGAAGGATAAACTATTTTATCCTCATGTCCAATAAGGGAAGATGGCGCTTTACTAAAAAATACAGGCTCTTTAGGTATTTTATGTCCCAGCTCTTTTGCATGTTCTGAATAATTTCTCCCTAAGGCAAGAATTTTTTGTGGCTTTAAAATAGGAGGAAGATACTTGAACTTTTCTTCTGTAAGGGTATAAATAAAATTATGCTCAAGGATAAAATCAAATACTTTACCTAAATATTCTCTAAGATTATCTATATAAAGAAGATCATCAATTTTTCCCACATCCTTAGGAGTCTTTTCATATATGGATGAATATATATGGATAGCCTTAGAAAGATTTAACATTTTATCTTCATAAAAAAGGCCAACAAAATTTCTCTCTCCAGCCTTACAATTTGCAATCTTCATAAGCCTTCCTCCTTTTTGCCTTAAACTTGAAGATAATTATATCACATACTTTACATTTATAAATTTATATGGTATAGTTAATCCTACAATTAAGGTTATCTATATGTTTAGGTTTTTGAAAAACAAAGATAAAAGTGAAAGAAAATGCTTGAGAATCCTTTGGACCCACCAAATGAATTCTCAAGCATTTTTATTTTCCAGAAAGAGAGGTGAAGTGTACCGAGTAGTATCCTATTTGTTCCAAGTTCTCAGGGGTTCTGGAAATGCTCCCGTAAAAAGCTTTCCCAATTTAAAAAATCTAAAATTTTCCATGAGGTGAAAAAATGAGCAAGACTTTGTATGTTGGTAATTTACCTTGGTCTACAACAGAAGAGGAGCTAAAATCTATATTCTCAAATCACGGTACTGTATATTCTGCAAGAATTATCTCTGACAGAAATACAGGAAGATCTAAGGGATTTGGATTTGTTGAAGTAGATGACAATTCTGCTGCAAAAATGATAGCTGAACTTAACAACACAGAAGTAAAGGGAAGAAAAATTGTTGTTAATGAAGCAAAACCAAGGGAAGAAAGACCACGCGAAAGAAGAAATCGTGGTCAATAGTTTAGACTAATCTAAAATATTGAAATAAAAAGACCCCTCCTTTTGGAGGGGTCTTTTATTTAGGTATATAATAATTAATAAAAGAAGTAAAAATGGAGGTAAGAGACATATATGAAGAAGTGGAGAATATTTGCAATAGGGATTTTAATACTCCTATTAGTACTTATAGCAGTAGGAGTTGGTGGATATTATTACATCCAAGGAAGTTATAACTATACTCCTACTAAAAATTATCCTTCTTTGGATAAAGTAGAGCTCTTAGATGTAGCCCTAAATCATGTAGATAAAATAAATGTGGTTCTTTTGGGTGTAGATGAAAGAAAAGACGATCCAGGAAGATCAGATACTATAATAATTGCTTCTTTAGATCTTAAAAATAAAAAGGTATATATACTCTCTATTCCAAGAGATACAAGGGTAAATATACCTAATTATGGATATACAAAGATAAATCATGCCTATGCCTATGGAGGAATTGATCTGTCTTTAAGAACTATAGAAGAATTTACTAAAATACCTATACATTATTATGTAAAGGTAAACTTTCAACAATTTGAAAAATTCATAGATGCTATAGGTGGAGTAGATATAGAGGTTGAAAAAAGAATGTATTATAGGGATTATACAGATAAATTCCTCGTAAACCTAACTCCAGGATTACATCATCTAAATGGTAAAGAGGCATTAGGATATGTAAGATTTAGACATGATCCTATGGGAGATTTGGGAAGGGTTGAGAGACAACAAAAATTTTTAAAAGCTTTATTTAAACAAGCAAAAGAAAAAGTAAACCTTATTAACCTTCCCTATTATATATCAGTAGCTGGCTCAATTCTTTCTACTAATATATCTCTAATGGAAGGTTTAGTAATAGCCAGTAAATTCTTAGATATTACTGAAAATGATATCCAAACCTTCGTAATGCCAGGTGTTCCTGAAAATATTAATGGAATAAGTTATGTAATTCCAGATATGGAAAAATTAGATGAGATTTTAAATCAATATTTTAGAGTTAATAATAAGAAGGAGGGGTGATGAATTTCTTGGAAAGCAGAGAGAAAGTCTTAAGAGTTGCCCAAATTATTTCGGAGAAAAAGGGAGAGAATATTGTAATCATTGATGTCTCTAAAGTATTAGGGATTACTGATTTTGTATTAATCTGTACAGGTTCTACCCCACTACAAAGAAGAGCAATTAAAAGGACTATTGAGGAAGAAATGGAAAAACTTGGATTTACGCCAAGAGGAGTAGAAGGAAGAGAAGGTACCGGATGGACCCTTCTTGATTATTATGATTTCATAGTACATATTTTCTCTCCCAGAGCAAGAGAATTTTATGGCCTTGAGGAACTTTACCAGAATCTACCAAAAATAACAGAATTTTAAAAATAAAAAATTAAATGCTTCATATTCCTATAGAATGGGAAGAGACTGCAAGAGAGATCCTAAAAGAGAAAGGTACTATTCTTGTCTTAGGACTTCCAAACGCTGGTAAAAGTACATTTGTAAAATATCTTACAGATTTAGGAATTCAAAGAGGATTAAAAGTAGCAGTAATTAACTCAGACTTAGGACAAGCAGATATAGGTGTACCAGGTACCATTTCTCTTATCTATCCGGAAAGGGAAATATCAAGTTCAGAAAATATCTTTGTAAATAGTTGGTACTTTGTAGGAGAAATTACTCCTGTAGGTAAATTTTTGCAAGTAATAACAGGAGTAAGAAAACTTCTTGATGAAGCCAAAGATAAGGCAGATTTAATCATTATAAATACCTGTGGCCTTGTACAAGGAAGATTAGGAAAAATATTAAAGTATTATAAAACCTCTCTTATTAATCCAGATTTTATTGTGGGAATATATTTTTTAAATGAATTAGATTCATTATTAAAAATTATAGGAAGATTCGCAAAAAAAGTTTATAAATTACCAAGAAGTCCATATGCAAGAGAAAGAGGACCAGAAGAAAGAAAGGAATTTAGAGAAAAAAGATATGAAAAATACTTTAAAGATAGCACAATTTTAGTTCTTCCCCTTTTATTAGTTTATTCCATAGATAAATATGTAGATTTCACAAAAGAGGACTATAAGGGAAGGTTAGTTGGTCTTTTAGATAAAAGAGAGAAATTACTTTCCTTAGGAATTGTGGAGAACATAGATCTGGAAAAAAGAATCATATATATATTTACACCATTAAAAAATCCTCAAGAAGTAAAAAGAATTGAAATTGGAGGAATAAAACTTAAAATCATTAAAGAACCCCAATAAAGGAGGAAGGCTTTTTTACCTTCCTCCTTCCTATTTTCTTATCTTCTTAAAGCAATATGGACAACACTTCCTAAGGGTACTTTTACAGCCTCCATAATAGCCTCTGGAAGAGTAGGATGGGTATGTATGGTATCTGCTACATCATCAAGGGTAAGATTGTTCTTAATAGCAAGAGCAAGTTCTGCTATCATTATTGAAGCTTCTGGTCCCACTATTTGAGCCCCTATAAGTACTTTATCCTCTTTTCTTGCTACCACTTTTACAAGACCATCTGTAGCATTCATGGTAACAGCCTTGCCGTTTGCTGTAAATGGAAATTCTCCTACCAATACTTCTATACCTTGTTCCTTTGCCTCTTCTTCAGTTAAACCACAAACTGCGATTTCTGGAGTAGAGAAAATAGCCCATGGCAATACTCTATAATCCATTTTCTTTTCCTCTCCTGCAATAATCTCAGCCACAACCTCTCCTTCTTTCATGGCTTTATGAGCAAGTAAAAGACCACCAATTACATCTCCAATAGCATATATATTATCTACATTTGTTCTCAGATATTCATTTACTATTATCCTTCCTTTTTCAGTATTTATTCCCACATTTTCAAGACCTATATTATCAGAATTTAGTTTTCTCCCAATAGAGACAAGTACTTTTTCACTTTCTATAGTTTCTCCTGTAGATAAAGTAGAATATACCTTGCCATCCTTAACCTCTATATTTTCTATTTTTGCTCCTGTCTTAATCTCAATCCCCTTTTTATTTAAAATTCTTTGTAAGAGAGTAGCAATTTTCCTATCCTTTAAGGTAGGGACTACTTGAGGCATCATTTCCACAATAGTTACTTTGGTACCAAAAGCATTATAAAAGTTTGCAAACTCTATTCCTATAGCTCCTGCCCCTACAATGAGTATATCCTTAGGAATCTCTCTTAATCTTAGGGCATCATCGGAAGTAAGTACATTTACGCCGTCAATCTTAAAAGATGGAATTATGGCAGGTTCCGATCCTGTAGCAATAACAATATTATCTCCCTTAATTAATTCTTTTCCTTCCTTTGTTTCTACTTCTACTGTATTATTATCAAGAATTTTTCCCTTCCCTTTTTTTAAAGTAATCTTTCTTGTTTTGAATAGGTATTCTATGCCGGATACTAATTTCTTAACTACATTTTCTTTCCAATCATATATTCCATTCACATCATATCCATAAGAATCAACTCTTATTCCAAATATATGTCCTTCTTTAATACTATTATAAATCTCTGCACTCTTTAAAAGAGCTTTTGTAGGTATACAACCTCTATTTAAGCAAGTTCCTCCTAAATCTCTTTCTTCTATCACACATACTTTCTTTCCTAAATCTGCTGATCTAATTGCTCCCACATATCCTCCAGAGCCGCCACCTAAAAAAATTACATCATACTTTTCCATTTCCTTTATCCTCCTTAGATACAATTTAAGAATGGATTAAATTTTCTTACTAATTTTATCTAACTATCTCCATTAATACAAGTTATATAATAATAAAAATAATATAGGAGGTATATATGATAAGCCTTGATAATTATTTTAAAATTTATCCTAAAGTAATAAGAGCAAATACAAAGGCAACCATAACCTTAAAACCAAGATTAACCCATTGGAATATTCCAGAAGGTGAATACAAATTTTCACGCTATTCAGTCAATTATAATAGCAATAAAGAAAATAGAAATATTAAAGTAAGGCGTGAGGGAAATAATTTCTATATAGAGGGCTTTTTTGAAGGAGAGCAAGAACATGTAATTTATATAGATATGGGAAATAAAAGTTATTCCTTTTCTGTATATTCAGTAAATGATGACCTTTTATCCAGGGTTCCATATAAAGGGGATATGCATATTCATACATATTACTCTGATGGAATAGAATCTCCTGCTTATGTGGCAAGTTCTTGTAGAAAAATAGGATTAGATTTTGTGGCTATTACAGATCATGGAAAATATTTTCCTTCTATAGAGGCTATTAATACTTTTAAAGATTTAGATTTAGATTTTAAAATATTTCCTGGAGAAGAGGTTCATCCACCCAATAATCCATTGCATATTGTAAATTTTGGAGGAAAATTTAGCATCAATGAACTATTTGAAAAAGAAAAAGAAACATATAATCGGGAAGTTTCTGAGATAGAAGAAAGGTTAAAATTAGAGGTGCCAGATATTCCTGAAAGGTATCAATTGGCATCCTCTATATGGTGTTTTAATAAAATAAGAGAGGCAGAAGGGCTTGGTGTTTTGTGTCATCCATTCTGGAGAATTAAAGAGGGTTATTATATATCAGAAAGATTACTGGATCTATTATATGATAAGAAGCCTTTTGACGCAGTAGAGATGGTGGGCGGATATCACATGTATGAATTAACCTCAAATAATCTTCAAATAGTTTCCTATTATGAAAAAAGTAAAGGAAGAAATATTCCTGTAGTTGGCGTTACAGATGCCCATGGATGTGATACAGGAAGCCTTTTTGGTTGGTATTATACTGTGGTTTTTTCACCAAGCTTAAATTTAAAAGATATTATAGAGAGTATAAACGCTGGATATTGTGTGGCAGTAGAAGCTATACCAGGAAGAGAAAGTAGGGTTTATGGAAGTTTAAGACTAACATTATTTACTCTTTTTTTAATTAAAGAAGTTTTTCCAATACATGATAAGATATGCCAAGAAGAAGGAAATTTCATGATGAAGTATTTAATGGGTGAAATCTCTGAAGACAGAAAACATTATAAAAAAGATTTAGAAGAATTTTACAATTTATATTGGCAGAAATAAATTATACTATCTAAGAACTCTTTTAGCTTCTCCTCATGGGGAATATGCCCACAATTATCTATTTCAATAATTTCTACTTCCTTTAACTTTGAAGCAAAACTCAAAACTTTCTCTTTTGGTACAATTTCGTCCTTTGAGCCAATTATTATAAGGGTTTTTATGTGATAGTTTTGGATAAGTTCGTCATAATTAACATAATTAGAGGCAGTAATGAGATAGTATAACCCCTTTTCCCAATCTTTAACAAGAAGAGCCCTTTTATACTTCTTCTTCAATTCCTCTGTAATTATGGTTTTGTCGTAGTATGCTTTGTAAATAAGTTTTTCAAGAGAATAAGTTAATGGCTTTACAAGTAGTGGAAATAAAAATTTCCCAACTTTTGTTCTTAAAAACTTAAGAAGTAGAGTATCACTTCCCTCATTAAACACTGCAGGAGCCTCAAGAATAACTGCCTTTATCCTTTCTGGATATTTAGAGGCATATATGAAAGCAATACTTCCACCCATGGAATGTCCCACAAGGATAATATTATTAAGATCAAGTTTTTCAATAAAAGCTCTTAGGACTTCTACCTGTCCAGACCTGCTATAGGGATTAATTCCTCCTATGTTATTTGAAGGTCTTTCTGAAAGTCCAAAACCTGGTAGGTCAAGCGCTACCACTCTCCCATATTTTGATAGATCATCCATAATAGGATCAAAGGAAAAGGTTCCAGTCCCAAAACCATGAATAAGTAGGAAAGTTATATCTCCGGTTCCAAAATCCTTGTAATGAATCTTAATATTAAGTACATCAACAAATTTTGAATCAGAATCTGCAAAAGTTTCAGAAACGATAAGTAAAATCACAATTAAAAATGTTTTTAAGAACTTTTTCATTTCAAGATACCAAAACCTCCTGTTATAGGATCCTTAAAAAGGAAAAATCGAGGGGGAAGATAGGTAAAAAGGGAGAAAGCAAAGAATATTATTAAAAAGAGAAAGATAGAAACTGTAAGAAAAATTCTTGGCAATTTCTCCGCTGTAAGAATTTTATACTTTATAAAACGCCCAACAAATACTGAAAAAACAAAAGTAAAAATATCCCAAAGAAGGGAATGAGTTTTGAACATAGCAAGATAACCATAGAATAAAACCACTATTAATATGGGTGCTATATAAAGATTTAAAACTTCTGCAAATAAATAGTTATTTACTTCATTCTTTACAAGAAAATACTCAAATATATCAAAAAAGATAGAGGGGAAGAAGGCAAGCTTTAGATGCTCCCATGTACTTTCATTTACTGCTGAAAAATAGGCAACAATCCTTGAGTAATGAGACCACTCATAGGTAAAATGTAAAAGGGATCCAAAAACAATAACAAATAAGAAACCTATAATCTCTATCACAAGAATCCTTAATCTTTTCTTCATCTTCCTTACCCCCTTATTAGTTATAACTATAAATATTGCATCCTTTTCAAAGGTATTTCTTTAGCAACATCTTCTTTTTACTTTTGATCCCTTATCCACATCATTATATCATTAATTACATAATCTGGTATGTTTCCCTCTTTGTTATATTCATCTGGGGTACTTTTCCCAGAGCCCTCCATGAATAAGTGATTTAATTTAGGATATAACTTTAATATAATATTCTCTTTATTAGCTAATATGCTCCAACCTTCAAAGTCTTTCATAGTTACTTGATAATCCCTTTCTCCTTGCATAATTAAAGCAGGAATATTTAATTCAGAAAGAGTTTTAACTGGATCATAATTTTTTAAATCCAAAAAGTACTTAACAGGAGCTCCTAATATATTCATAGATAAAGGATATTTTTGGGCTAAATCTGGATCCTTTAACTTTTCTATTTCCTTTTTTATTAATTCAAGTTGTTCTTTCTCCTTCTCATCTATTTTGCCATCTAAATTAGCAATATAATTAATTTGATCCCATATTAAATCTTCTAATGGTCTTGTAGGTCCAGCCATGATTATAATTCCCTTCACATCCTTACTTAGACTTGCTATCCTTGGCGCAAGCATTCCTCCTAAGCTATGTCCTAAAATAAATATCTTTGATTTATCAATTTTTTCTTGAGTTTTGACAAATTCTATAGCATAAAGAACATCTTCTATTACCTCTTCCATTACTGTGAAACCATCTTTATAATTAGAAAATTCTTGAGGATATACCTTTGTTCTTTTATCATATCTTAAAGTAGCAATCCCTAAACTTGAAAGCCCCCATGCCAAATCTCTAAATATCTTATTAGGCCCTATTGTCTCATCCATATCATTTGGACCACTTCCATGGACAAATATAACTACTGGAAATAGACCTTCTCCTTTTGGTATAGTAAGCTTTCCAGGAAGAACAAAATCTTTACCAATTTTCACATCCTTTTCTTCAAAAGTTTCAAGATTTACATATGGTGGAGTTTTATAGCTTTTTATTTGGGCAGGCAAAAAGAATAAACCAATTATCTTTTTATTTAGAAAAACTATCTTGATATCTATATAAGCATTAGAAAATTTAGTTGTTAAGTATACAATTTTATATTTTCCAGATTCCTCACTTCTTTCCCCAATTATTCCTTCATAATTTCCTACATTTTTTAGCACA
Source organism: Dictyoglomaceae bacterium (assembly GCA_028276205.1). Lineage (GTDB taxonomy): Bacteria > Dictyoglomota > Dictyoglomia > Dictyoglomales > Dictyoglomaceae > Dictyoglomus. The sequence goes on from JAPYWU010000018.1 coordinate 12,607, forward strand.
CTCTCCCATATCTCTTTCAACTTTGAAGAGGAGATAAGATTAGATACTGAAGAATCAAAATATTCTACCGCCTTTTCATAATTACCTTGAGACATGACATATACAAAATCCTTGGCTATGGATATCTCTTCTTGGGCAAAGGCTATGGCTATAAAAGAAATAAAAGTGAGAATAAGGATAATATATCTTCTCATAAAATATACCCCCTACAAAATTATATGTTCCATATCTATTATACTCCCTATAATCTTTCCCCTCTCACCCCAAATACTCCTCAATCAGCTATTAAGGTCTTCTATCAATTTATAAAAGAGTTTTTCCACCTCTTCTGGATCTGCCCCTCTTCTTACGTAATAGAATATCATTCTTCTCAAACAATCATTCCTCAAATAATTTTCTGGTCTATTTATTGCAGTTATATATGATGGTATGGAAAATCTGTTTTCAAGCTCTAACAAAAATTTTTGTAGTTTCTCCCATGCTGAAGGATCATCTAAGATATCACCAATAGTAGAATTAATATGATACTTCCTCTTTATCTGCTTTGTAGATCTCACAAATACGGTATCTTTAAGCACTATATCCCTGGATGATCTTCCTATGAGGATCTCAAACTCTCCTGTCTCTACATACCAATCCTTTATCTCCACATTGTAGTATGCAAAGGCTCTCTTATCAAGCTCAAAGGTAACCTCTTTTTCCTCCTTTGGCTCTAACTCTACCTTTACAAATCCTTTTAACTCTTTATCTGGCCTTATTACACTACTCTTTACATCCCTTACATAAAGCTGTACTATCTCCTTCCCCTTCATATCTCCTGTATTCTTTACCTTCACCTTTACCCTCAATATCTCTTCATCGG
>JAPYWU010000190.1 GCA_028276205.1 Dictyoglomaceae bacterium
ACATTAAAACCTAATATATCACGGTAAAATCTAATATTTTCCTCCCCATCTTTTACAATAATAGATATATGGTCAAGCTTAACATTCACGGTACATATCTCATCTTCTAGGATAATGTTATCATTTTATCAATAATATTATCAAGCTTTTCTATCTTACAAAAATAAAGGGGAAGGCAACTTTATTTGGAGGTACATAATGGAGGTATAATTATTTTTTAAAAATTTAGTCAACTATATTGACTAAATAAAAGGGGTAATGATATAATTTCATAAAGTCAACTATGTTGACTAATTTATAGGGAGGTGTTTTAAATGTCTATCTCAAAATCCAAATTTAGGACCCTTCTACTCATAATCGCTGTTTTACTACTATTTAGTACCTTTATGAGTTTTGCTCAAAGCACAGTTAAATTAAGAGTAGTTACATACTTTACAGGAGAGGACCCCTTCTCCCCTGCATGGAAAGATGCAATGGCTCTTTTCAAACAGAAGTATCCCAATGTAGAAATTATTGATGAGGCAGTACCCACTGCAAACGATGCTATAAGAACAAAGGTAAAAACTGATTTTGCCACAGACAATGAGCCTGATGTTATGTTCTTCTTCACAGGAGCTGACGCTATACCATTATTAAAGACAGGAAAAATTTATGCTTGGGACGAAGAAATAGAAAAGGATAAAAAATGGAGTGATAATTTCAATAAAGCTGCATTAAAATTCACAACCTACAAGGGGGATATTAAAGAATATGATGGCAAAATCTATGCATTACCAACTATAGGTTTCTATGAAGGACTCTTTGTTAATAAAGATCTTTTTGAGAAATATAATCTTGCCCTTCCTACAGATTGGAACAAATTTACAAAGGCTATTAGCATTTTGAAATCTAGAAATATCATTCCAATTGCTGGATCAATTCTTGAATCCTACTACTTAATTGAAACCTTCATACTTTCTGCAGGGGGTCCAGAGGGTCACGATACTCCATTCCATCCATCTTGGGAGACAGGATTAAACTACATTAAGCAGGTATATAAATTGGGGGCATTTCCTAAGGATGCACTTACGATAAAAGATGATCAAGCTCGAGAACTCTTCTACACCAAGAAGGCTGGTATGATGGTTAATGGATCTTGGTGTGTAGGGGGATTAAAAGATAAAGAAAATACTGTTATTATGCCTCTTCCTGTAGTTCCTGGTGGAAAAGCTCATCCAACTGACATAATTGGTGGTTTTGGATCTGGTTGGTATGTTAGTAAAAAGGCAAATGCAGAAAAGAAAGGGCTTCCTGTTGAATTTGTAAAATTTATGACCTCTCCAGAGATTGTAGCCAAATTTGTATCCATAGCAGGAGTGCCTGCTGTAAAAGTAAATCTTACTGGTCTTTCACCTGCTGCAAAAAGTGGATTTGATATGATGGCAAAAGCAAGAGCTATCTGTATGCCAATTGATGCTCAAATTGTACCAGAAGCCTTCACAAAGATAAGATTAGGTCTCTCCTATGTTGTTACAGAGGAAAGATCAGCAAAGGATCTATTAAAAGAAGCAAAGGAAATTCATGAAAGAGCTCAAAAGTAATACTTACTCCCCCTTTATATAAACTTTTGGGGGAGGGGGACACAAAGCCCTCTCCCCCTTGATTTTTGTTTATAAGGAGGTATCCATATGCAGGAAAAATATACAAAAAAATATAAATTGTGGTTTCTTATACCAAGTTTAATCATCATAGGCATATTCATATACTATGCTCTTTTTGCTACCTTTTATTACAGCTTATTTAATTGGCGAGATTTTTCTAAATATAAATCTTTTATAGGAATAGAAAATTATAAATATCTTTTTAAAGATATATCCTTTATAAAGGCAATTAAAAACACCTTCATATTACTTCTTTTTGCGGTTGTCTTTCAGATAGGAATAGCCCTTGTCTTAGCCCTTATTGTAGATACCTTAAGAAGAGGATATAAATTTTTTAGAACCATCTATCTTTTTCCAGTAATAATTTCAGGAAGTGCAATAGGACTTTTATTCTATCTTATGTATAGTTATGATTATGGACTTTTAAATTCATTACTTTCCCTCTTAGGTAAAGAAAAGGTCTTATGGATTACACCCAAAACTGCCTTATGGGCAGTACTTGTACCCGTCATATGGCAATATGTAGGCTTCTACTTTGTTATCATTTTAGCTGCTCTATATCAGATTCCTCAAAGTATTCATGATGCAGCAAAAATAGACGGCTTCAGTGAGTTTAAAAAAGCCTTCTATATTTCTATTCCTCTTATTTGGGATGTCTTAGCTGTATGCATTTCCTTAGTAATTATAGGTACATTTAAAGTTTTTGATGTGGTCTATGTGATAACAGGAGGAGGTCCTATGGATGCAAGTCAAGTTTTAGGTACCTACCTTTACACCGTAGCCTTTACGGGACAAAATCAAGGATATGCAAGTGCTATAGGTACTGTCATTATATTCCTTGGTATAATCCTTTCTCTTATAGCTCAGATAATAACTAAAAGGGAAAGAATTATATATCAGGCATAAGGAGGAATAAAAATGAGAAGTATATATTCCCTTTTGAAATATACATTATTAATCCTATGGGGATTAACCACATTATTCCCCATATATTGGGTAATGATAAACTCCTTTAAACCTACAAGTGAGATATTGTTAAATCCATTATCTTTTCCTAAGAATTTTCATATTGAAAATTATCTTCAACTTTCAAACTATGGAAATATAAATTTCTTAAATGGATTTAAAAATAGTGCCATTATCTCCTTTAGCACTACTTTATTGGTACTATTTTTAGGAAGTCTTGCATCCTATGCCCTTGCAAGATTTAACTTTAAAAGAGCAAACTTAATAAATTCCTTTCTCGTAGGAGCCCAATTAGTACCAGCCTTCTCTATAGTAATTCCCGCTCTAATTGTTTTCAAAACCATACATCTTTCTGGAAGTTATCTTTCCTTAATACTTCTTCAAACCGCTTGTTTTCTACCCTTCTCCATCCTTACCATTACCAGTTTTATGAAGTCTATACCAGTAGAATTGGAAGAGGCAGCATATATAGATGGAGCATCTGTACTTCAAACTTTTCTAAAAATCATATTACCCACCTCTATACCTGCCCTTGTCACAGCTGGAATATTTGTATTTCTCTGGTCCTATAATGATCTTTTTATGTCCCTTATCCTCCTCCCCTTACGAGAGAAACAACCCATCTGTGTATTACTTTCCCTTGTATCCAGTGCCTATGGAACTAACTATGGAGCCATGATGTCCG
>JAPYWU010000034.1 GCA_028276205.1 Dictyoglomaceae bacterium
ATTGTTATCTATATTTTTCTCCAAGAATACATCGTAAGAGGGCTTATGTCAGGAGCTGGAATAAGATAAAAGATTTGATATACTAAGATATATCTTTCTTATTTGGGGAGGTATAGAATGGTAAAATATGAGTTTCCCAAAAATTTTTACTGGGGTACTGCTACTGCATCTCACCAAATAGAAGGGGGAAACATTTATAACGATTGGTGGGAGTTTGAAAGTCAAGGAAAAGTCAAGGATGGACAGATATCAGGATCCGCTTGTGATAGTTGGAATAGATATGAAGAGGATTTTGACCTAATACAAAAGTTAAATAATAATGCCTATAGATTCTCCATAGAATGGAGCAGAATAGAGCCTGAAGAAGGAAAATTCAATGAAGAAGCCTTAAATAGATACAAAGATATGATCATCTCTCTAAGAAAAAGAAATATAGAGCCCTTTGTTACGCTTCACCATTTTACCAATCCCCTATGGATAGCTAAAAAAGGAGGTTGGCTAAATCCAAAAACTATTGAATATTATTTAAGATATGTGGAAAAAGTAGTAAAGGAATTTAAAGATCTCGTGAAATATTACATGACCATAAACGAGCCCAATGCCTATGCCTTTATGGCCTATCTTTATGGAGAATTTCCTCCCCAGGAAAAGAGCTTAAAAAAGATGCTAAAAGTACTAAATAATATGGTAAAAGCTCATGCTAAAGCCTATAAATTGATCCATGATATAAGAAAAGATGCAGAAGTAAGTATTGCCTACAATGTACTCCTTATTGAGCCTTTAAATCCCAAATCTTTTATAGATAGGAAAATTGCAAATTTTGCTGACAGAATATATAATCAGGTTTTCATAGAAACCATTATTACTAGTAAATTCTCCTCACCCCTCTTAAAAGAAGATATCCCATATGCAAAAGATACCTTGGACTATTTAGGAATAAATTATTACACCAGAATTTTAATGGGAATTAAGACCTTTTTTAACCCTTTATTAAGTGCATCTACCAATAATGAGAGATCGGATTTTGGATGGGAAATATATCCGGAAGGTTTTTATAAGGTAGTTAAGAGATTTTGGGAGCTTACAAAGAAACCCATTTATATTACCGAAAATGGTATCTCCGATGCTAAAGATGACAGAAGACCAAAATATCTAATATCCCATTTAATAGCATTACACAAAGCAATAAAAGAAGGGGTGGATGTAAGAGGATATTTTCATTGGAGTCTTATGGATAATTTTGAATGGGCAGAAGGATTTAAACAAAGATTTGGCCTTTTTGAGACAAACTTTGATACAAAAGAAAGAATCTGGAGAGAAAGTGCAAAATTATACTCTGAAATAGCTAAAAATAATGGGATTACAGAGGAGATGGAATCTCTTTATCATTAATATCATATCTCCAAAAATCTTTCCAAAAGTCTGGAACCTTAGCTTTAAATTCCATATTCTCCTTCTTTACCGGATGGGGAAGGGTTAATTTATAACAGTGAAGAAATATTTTATCTTTAAAGATTTTCCCTCCCCCATATTTTTCATCTCCCAAGATAGGATGACCTATTTTTGAAAGCTGTACTCTTAATTGATGCTTTCTTCCTGTATGAGGTACAAGCTTTACTAAGGATATATTTTTATCCTCATCTATCACCTCATAAAATGTTACCGCCTCTTTACCCAAGGAACCTTCTGATACAATCTTTGCCTTCCTTTCAGGTTCATTCCAATGAATATAATCTTTTAAAATTCCCCTTTTTTCTCTAAATATCCCCTTTACTAAAGCTAAATATATCTTCTCTACCTTCCTTTCTCTAAAAGCCTCTGAAAGCCTTCCTGCTGATTTGCTATTCCTGGCAAAAACTATTACTCCAGATACAGGCCTGTCTAACCTATGTACTATAGCTAAAAAAACATTACCAGCCTTTTGATATTTAACTTTGAGATATTCTTTTGCCTCTTGTAAAAGAGTTTTCTTTCCTGTAATATCCCCTTGTACAAGGATACCTGCAGGTTTATTTAAAACAAGTAAATGGTTATCTTCAAACAATATATCAAGATTTAAAAAGTCTGCCACCTTAAAACCTCAGAGAGTTCCTTTTTCTTTGGCCTTTGGGGTATCTCTGCAGGATAACCCACTGCAAGCATAACCATAAGTTCTAAATTATCAGGACAATTAACAAGCTTCTTAACATCCTCAGAATGAGCCTTCTTATATGAATTTATCCAACAAGTACCCAATCCATAAGCTTGTGCAGCAATGATGATATTTTCTGCAGCAGCACATGCATCCTCTAATGCTGTCTCTGCATCCTTCTCACAAAAAATTAAAATTCCAGCCCCTGCCTCCTTCAAAAATCTACCCCATGGTGTCACATCTGCCAATTTCTCTTTAAGAGCTTTATCCGTTACTACTAAAAAAATCCATGGCTGTCTGTTATATCCAGAAGGTGCCAATCTACCACAATCTACAAGATCCTCTAAAATTTCCTTGGGCACTTCCTTATCTAAATATTTTCTCACACTTACCCTTGATTTAATAACTTTAATAGTCTCAAGCATAATAAAATCCCTCCCAATTTTCTTTTCTTCCTTATTGTATCATATGGTAAAATAAAACATGAGCTTGAAGCTCACTTTCTTTGATGGGGTAAATTGTATAGGGGGAAACAAAATACTCTTAGAAGAGGATGACTATGCTCTTATCTTGGATTTTGGTATTAATTTTAATGAAGAAAATAAATACTTTGATGAATTCTTAAGACCAAGAAGTTATTTTGGAATTCATGATCTTTACAATCTAAATCTTATACCCCCTTTAGGTGGAATATATAGGGAAGATTTAATAATCCCAGAAAATTTGGAAAATTTTAAAAATCATCCATGGTATCGTGAAATAAATCCTATAGCCACCCTTATATCCCATGCCCATTTAGATCATGTAGGATATCTTTCCTATCTTCATGAGGATATACCTATTATTACATCCCTAATATCATCCCTTATTATGAAAAGCTTAGAGGATACAAGTAGAATGATATCTGATCTATGCTTAGTAAGGAGGAAAGCCCAGGAAAACGGAGTATTAAAAACAGAAAGAAACAAATTTATAAAGAGACCATATATCACCTTTGGTAATGGATCCATATCTAAAATAGAAGAATTTTGGAATAAACTTGAAAGAAAGGATAAAAAAAATATTGATATAGTAGATAAACCAATCAACATAATAGATTATGAAACTTACAAGATAGGTCCTTTTGAGATTATCGCCTTTCCTGTAGACCACTCTATACCGGGAGCAGTAAGCTTTGCCATAAAGACAAAAATAGGCTGGGTTGTATATACAGGAGATCTGAGATTACATGGAAGAAACAAAGATCATTCAGAAAATTTTATTGAAAAATTAAAGGAAATGTCTATAAAAGTCCTAATATGTGAGGGTACCCATCCTAAAGTAGATCGCCTATATACTGAAGAAGATGTTAAAGAGAATATCTATAATATTGTTAAAAATTTAAAAGGATATATAATTGCTGACTTTGGAGCAAGAAATATTGATCGATTAATAAGTTTTTTGGAAATAGCAAAGAAGGTAGGAAAAAGGCTTGTATTAACCTTAAAGGATATATATCTCTTAGAAGCTCTATCCTTAGTTGGATATCCTGATCCTAAGGAAGATGAGTACATAACCTTTTACAAAAAACCCAAAGGCTCCTATGAAACGTGGGAAGAAAATCTTTTAGATAGATATGATATACAAGGAAAAGGTATCTCTGCAAAAGAAATAAGAAATAGTCCCGATGATTTTATCCTTTGTATGTCTTACTACGACTTTCATATTCTACTTGATATATTACCTAATGGTGGCACCTATATATTTTCATCCAGTGAAGCCTTTAATGAAGAGATGAAAATAGACCAAAAAAAGATAGAAAATTGGTTAAATTACTTCCATATAGAGATAAGGGGAAATTTAGTAGAAAAAAGAGAAGAATCTCCTTTTCATGCCAGTGGACATATTCATGGAGATGGAATAATAAAACTAATTGATTATGCAAGACCAGAATACCTAATACCTGTCCACACAGAAAGAGAGAAAAATATAGACTTTTTTGATCAATTTAAGGATTTTTGTAAAGTAATTTACCCAAAAAAAGGAGAGACTATAATAATCACATGAATGAAAAGGATAAAGTCAAAATTATTCCTAAAAATTTTTACAAAAAATTGTTAGATCATATACTAGTAAGTGTAAATCCTATATAAGAACTACCGATGCAGTAGGAAGATATGGAGGAGAAGAATTTATTGGGATATATTCTGATGTAGGAGAAAAAAAATAATGGTCACCATATCTATAGGAGGAACCTTAGTAAAAGAAGGTGATTATAAGTAGAAAATTATAGAAAAGGCAGATAATTAGATGTATCAGGCGAAAAAAGAAAGCAAAGATAGAGTTATTATTGAATAAATAATAATATTTTGGGGGTAAAATCTATTAAGAAAGAAAGCGAATTTTTTTGACAAAAAATTTGGGATTGTGTTAAAATTTTGGAGATTATGGAAAGGAAAGTGTCGCTACTTGGATTTTTGCTTGCTTTTTCTGAAAACTTGGATAATCAGGTACCTGAAAAAAGGAGACATTCCTCGCGGGTAGCTAACCTATCATTCTTTATAGCAGATAAATTAGGACTATCCGATAAGGAGAAATACGATCTAACAATATCTGCCCTTTTACATGATGCTGGAAATGGTAACAATAACTTTAAAAACTCTTCCAAAGAGATAGATGAGCACGCCTTAAAAGGAAGCCTTTTTATATCTGATATACCCTTCTTAGAAAACATTTCCAAAATTATAAAATATCACCATATAGCTTGGGATTTTGGAAAAGGAAATGTATATAAGGAAGATCCTGTACCTCTAGAAAGCCAAATCCTATTTCTTGCTGAGTTTATAGATCATACATTAAATAAACAAAGATATATATTAAAGGAAAGAAATAAAATTATCAAAAAGGTAAAGGAAGAAGGAGAAAAATTATTTAACAAGGATGTAATGGAGGCCTTTTTATCCCTATCTAACAAGGAATCTTTTTGGTTTGAGGTAAATTATGATACTCCATCTCCTGAAGATTTCTCTTGTGATTTAAAATTGGATATAGATGGATTATTATTACTTTCGAAGGCTATAGCAAGGATCGTAGATTATAGAAGTAAGATACAAGTTAGGCATTCAAGAAATGTAACCAATGTTGCCTCTTATTTATCAGAGAAATTAGGCTATGATCCTGAAATAATTAAGAAAATAAAAATAGCAGGATATCTACATGACATAGGAAAGGTATCATTACCATCTTCCATACTTCTAAAACAGGAAAAATTATCCCAAAAAGATACCGATTATATTAAAGTGCATCCCTTTAAAACTTATCTTACTCTTAAGAAGGGTCTTCCATATGAAGACATTACCATATGGGCGTCATATCATCATGAAAAATTAAATGGAAAAGGTTATCCCTTTAAAGTATCAGGTGAAAATATTCCAATTCCTGCCCGAATCATCACTATATCCGACATTTACTCAGCCCTTTTAGAGAATAGACCTTATAGACCAGGTCTTTCTGAAAATAAAGTTCTAAGTTATATGAAAAGATTGGTTACTGAAAATTATATAGATAAGGATATTTTCTCCATAATATTAGAAAATAGGGAGGAAATTTCATCTGTTATCAAGCTATAACTTTTTTAATACTTGATATATTCCACATTTAAGGTACAGGGATTCTGGATAGGAAAAAAGGATAGGGTGATCTTTTGCCTGATATCTAAACTCTACAAGCCGTAATATCCTATTTGCATCATAGCTTGCAGATTCAATTACTTTTTGGAATATTTCTGGAGAAACATGCTGAGAACATGAACAAGTAATAAGAAAACCTCCCTCCCTTATTATTTTCATAGCCCTAAGATTTATCTCTTTATATCCTCTCAACGCATTATCAAGATTCCTCTGAGATTTTGCAAAGGCGGGAGGATCAAGAATCACTACATCAAAACTTCTACCCTCTTTATGAAAATTTTTCAAAAGATCAAAAGCATTTTCCTCAATAAATTCAATTCTATCCAAAAATCCATTTAATTTGGCATTTTCCTTAGCTATCTCAAGAGCTGTATTAGAAGAATCTACCGCTAAAACTCTTTTTGCTCCATATTTCAAAGCATGAATAGAAAAAGAGCCTGTATAACAAAATACATCAAGTACCTCAGCATCATCCACTAAACCCTTTAAAGCCCTTCTATTTTCTCTTTGATCCAAAAAATATCCTGTCTTCTGACCATTTTCCACATCTACTAATATTTTCACCTCATTCTCATTGATTATTACCTTAGGCTCAAAATCTCCTTTTATAGGTCCCTTTATCTGGGGAAGATCTTCTATCTCTCTTACAGGCACATCATTTCTTTCATATATTCCCCTTGGTTCAAAGATTTCATCTAATACTTCAACTATTAAATCCTTAAATTTATCAATTCCAAGGGTTAATGTTTGTATAACAAGAATATCCTCAAATTTATCCACAATAAGGCCCGGAAGAAAATCAGATTCAGCAAAAACCACTCTACAAGATGAGGTTTCAACAAGTTTTTTTCTGTATTCCCATGCCCTAATAATTCTCTCTCTAAAAAAATCTTTATCTATTTCTTCCTCTTTTCTTGTGAGTATTCTTACCCTTATCTTTGAGTTAGGATTTATATATCCCCTACCAATAAAGCTATTACTATTATCATAAACATCTACTATATCACCAGGATTTATCTCGCCTAAAATTTTAGAAATCTCATTGTCATAAATCCAAGGATTACCTCTTACTATCTTTGTATGAACACCCTTTTTAAGAATAACTTTTTTAATCTCTTTCATGGAGATACCGAATTCTTTGCTCCTGGTGTACCATAAACATAATAAAGCTTTCCATCATAGCCAAGAACAGTGTAACATATCTTTGTAGATGAGGCAAAATTAGAGGGATCATATAAAAGTCCTAAAAGTCCTATATTTTTTAATTCCAAGGAATAATACCTCTGGGTACTACCCTCAAAAACAGGCTGACCTCCCATAGAGGAATTATAATAAACCTTACACACTGGCTTTACTACCTCATTATTTACAGCAATTCTGTGCTCCTGTAATGTTATAGTAAAAGAATCGTTAGGAAGCTGACCATTAGAAGGTCCCAAACCCTGCTGGCTTGTTACCGCATAATTTATTCCCGATAATCCATAATAATCTAATATATTTCCAGGAGCGGAGCCACTTATTAATATATAACTTCCAGGGGATAGAATCCAAGTACCACTTTTAAGAGTTTGAATAGGATTATCAGTATAGTTTATATTATAATTATTAAACCAATTAATAAATCCAATAGATATTGTGGAATAAGTAGGATTATGGATCTCAATATATTCCATCATCCTCTCATCTGAAACATTCCATCTTAGTTTAGTACATGGAGAAGGATAATACATAATTTCAGTTATGACCAGCTTGGGCATAAGACAATAAGAGATATAAAAAATATTGCCTTGAATAGCCATGAAATTTAAATTAGAAGAGTTAGTCCAATTAGATGCATCTTGAGAAGGCGAAGAGAGAGACTTTCTCACCATAGAATACCATGTTCTTTCCTGCCCAGAAGTACTTCCGGGCTGTCCCCCCCAAGAAGGGGAAAAAGTTACCTGATCTACAATTCTTCCAAAGCTATCTGTTATTACCACAGTATCTCCATTACTATTCAAAGCTATTCCATTACTTCCTAAGCCATAACTATTTGTTTTTATATAAAGGGCATAATCTGGCAATGGAAAATTATAAGAATTTATAAGATTGGAACTTACAGTACCTATAACAGCAGATTTTCCTGGATAAAGAGTCCAAGTATTGGTAACTGATGAGGAAAATAAATTTCCATTAATTTTCCAACCTCTAAGATCCACAGGATTGTTTGTATTATTATAAATCACTACAAATTGAAGATCTGCAGTACCTATATTATTCCCCAATTTATCCTTTGTAGGAGGAACATACATTATTTCTGTAATAACAATTCCTCCTAAACTTGGGGGTATATCTGCCCTTAATCCCACATTGCTTGAATACTTCATTCCATTTGTCATAGTTAAAGTGAAGATAATAAACCTTATTTCACGAAGATTAGAAGTATAAGTACTGTCAAGCCTTGTACCCGTAAAAGTTATATTCTCAATAGGACCTGCAAGGATTTGTCCATCAAGGGCAAAATATTTTTTACCATCCGCTCCTACTAATATAGAGTATGTATGAGTCACACCTGTACTGAGATTTATGGTAAGAGTATTTGTACTTAAATATAAGACTTCTCTTCCCTGTCTTATATCCCTGGCAAGTCTATCCAGAATTATCTGAGCATTAGAAAATATTTCATTTTCCTCTGCTTTACCAAAGAAGAGATCTATACTTGTGGTAAATAAATTGGCAAGGAATAGGACAATAAGTCCTAAGATAAAAACCGCTATTATTAATTCTATGAAGGTCAATCCCTTATTCTTCATATAAATATTATATATCAAAGATTTTATAAATTAAAGTAATAAATATTTACTTTTTTAGTAGGAGATGATAAAATTACATAAATAAGATTTAAAAGGAGGTATGAAGCAATGGGAAAAGTTACATTTAAGGCTGAAGGAAAATGGCTTGGTAACCTCAAAGTAGAGGCAAAAATTAGAAACAAATTCACCATTAACATGGATGAGCCACCTTCCCTTGGAGGAGAGGATACCGCTCCCAATCCAGTGGAAGTAGTATTAGCAGCCCTTATTGGATGCTTAGGAATCGTAATACCAGTAGTAGCTAAAGAGAAAAATATCCCTCTTCAGAATGTAGAGATTCATACAGAAGGTGACCTTGATCCAAGAGGATTTATGGGAGATCCCAATGTAAGAGCGGGATATGATGAGGTAAGAGTAAAGGTTAAGATTGAAGCTCCCGTAGATAGGACAAAAATTGAAGAGCTTATGAAAGAAGTAGAAAGAAGATGTCCAGTATCGGATATCATTAAGAATCCTGTAAATTTAAAGATATCCTTAGAATAATTTAAGCATTAACAAGAACTTTATAAAGTTCCCTTCTATGGGTATAAATGATAATACTAAAATTGGCTAAATAGAAATATAAAATATAAATATCCCCTGTAAAAACTTTATAAATTACAAAGGGAATCAAACACAAAAAACCATAAAATACCTTGAGAGCATCCTCTTCGGGGGATGCTCCATGCCATTTTGCCAGATTAAATATAAACATGGAAAGACCCAAAAAAAGTGGTCCTTGTAGACCAGTTACTACTGTCCAAGCCCCAAAAGAAACTGAAATAGCCTTTCCTCCTTTTCCTCCAAGAAAGGGAGAAAAAACATGACCCAATATTCCTGCCAAAGCAGATGTAGTGATTACAAACCTATCTTTTAGATCCCTATATTTTATAAACCAAAAGAGAGGAAATATCCCTTTAAGATAATCAAGAAGTACTCCTAATATTCCAATTTTCCAATTGGTAGAGATCCATAGATTATATGCTCCAGGATTACCATCCCTTACCTTTGTTAAATCAATATTAAGAAGCCTAGCTATAAAATAAGAATACATCATGGATCCAGAAAGAAACTGAAGAAAAATTATCATTAAACTATCCCACATTTATTTTTCTCCCCTTCCATGAAACAGATTTTAAAAAGGAGCCCTTCACTGTGGAATAGATAAGTACAAAGAGAAAAAAAAGAAAATGTAAAGGATAAAGTAAGGAATCTAAAATGTTATAATCTCCAAGTTTTCTTGTAAATATATAGAGCTGAAAAACAAAAAGTAGATAAAAAATATTAAAAACACCATCATAAAAAGAGCTTCCTAAAATTCCATAAAACCAAGCTAAAAGATACAAAACCTTTTTAAGACTCAAAGAAGATATAGCTTGAGAAGTATTCTTTGTAAATCCCTCCAATAAATCCCAAAAACCTCCAGGATACATCCTAAATCTTACATGCTCTCCTCCAAGAAGATTTGTAACATTTATTCCCTTTTTC
>JAPYWU010000217.1 GCA_028276205.1 Dictyoglomaceae bacterium
TTCTTTTATTTTTTTTACTGTGTCTGTAATGTTAAGTGAAATAGATGTATTTAATAATCTTTCTTCTATTCTTTCTACCTCATCCTTTTCATTAACCACCACTTGTACTCCAAAAATTTCTTCTCTGTTTTTAGCATCTGGTAAATAGTTAAAAATATCTTTTTGAAATTTTAAGGCAGTATCATAATCTTCAAATAAACTCACTATATGCACTTCTTCACTGGTTTGTATTTCCATGCCTGGTATTACCAAAACCCCCATCCTTTCTCCCCAGAAAGATATAGCAGGATAATTTTCTACCATATGATGGTCCGTTATCGCTATTACTCCTATATTCATTTTCTTTACTCTCTCTATAATATTTTTAGTACTCATACTCCAATCTCCACAAGGAGAAAGAACCGAATGTATATGCAAATCTATTCCTACCCATGCCAAGAAAAATATTCCTCCTTACAATGTAACATTAATAGAAGCAGGCTCGATACCTTTATTATATAGAATTCCACTAACCTCAAAAACTATTTTATCAGTGCTTACAAGAATAATTCCTTTCTCTTTAGAAAGTTCAATAACTTCCTTAGGAACTACTTTTCCTCTGCAGACAATTATCATGGGTATATCAAGAATCTCTGCAGTACGAACAATTTGTGAATTTGTGATTCCCGTAATAAGTACCACATCCCTTTCATTAGAAGTTACCATAGCCAAAACATCACTCATAAGATCTGCAGCAAAAGCCTTTTTAATATCTACCTCATCTAATAAATTTTCTCCTGCCAATACTTTCCCATTAATTAACTCTACTATCTTTTTTGCCTTCATTGAAGTCTATCTACTCCTTTTATTCCTAAACTATAAAGTTTACCTACCACATTAAAGGCGGTATCTTTAGTAGTCAATAAAGCAACTTTTTCTTCTTTCGCTTTTTTGATAGTTTCTTCATCTGGTTTTTGACCGGAAACAAAAATTATACTTTTAATTCCAGTAAGTACTGCAACTGCTATAGTGTTTACATGAGTCTGAATAGTAACCCATACTGAATCTTCAGGAGCGTGAGCCATAACAAAAGAAAGCAAATCACTTACAATTCCACTCTTAATTTCGTAATCCTCATCCATATAAATAACATTTAATTCTAAATTTTTAACAATTTCACTCACTTTCATTTTTTTCTTCCCTCCGCTTTAAAATAACAGAAGAGGACCTCCTGGATAATTCCTCCATCTCTTTTGCCATTTCCCACAATTTTTCTTTAAGAAGAAATATACAATCATAGATTTGAGCATTTCCTCTCACTATATCTTCTGCTAAAGCAGCACAAGTAGGTGAGCCACATGAGCCACAATCAAGACCAGGAAGTATTTCTAATATTTTCCTCATATCATCCATCTTTCTTAAAGCCTTATTTATATCTTCATCTAATTTCCAAACAGGCCTTGGTAATATAGGAGAAGTTCTTAATACCTCTGATAGATTTATATCCTCGCAAAGATCTTTCTTTATAAAATCTTTATCAAGTTTTTTGTATAAAGCTAAAATTCTTTTCTTCGCAAGATAATAGTTTTCAGGATTTAATACTCCTCCAACACAACCTTCCTCACAGGCTCTAAGCTCCAAAAACTTTATATCCTGAAGTTTATTTCTTTCTAAATCTTCAAGAACTTTTGCAACCTTTTCTATACCTCCTACACTTATTACTTCTTCTTCGTTGAATACCATACCTTCTCCCCCAAGAGTTCCTGCTAAAATTCCCTTTGCATAAAATCCACCATCTATAGCTTCTACTTCTTTATTATCTTCCTTAAGCTCCTTTTTCACTTTTAAGTAGATATTATCAATACCAATAACAAATTCAAAACCTTCTTCTTTATTTTGTTTTAAATATGTGGCAAAAGCAGGACAAGGAGTAATATAAGCAAGATTAAGGATTCCTTTATCTTCCTTCTTCCATAATTTTTTTATTATATTTCCCGTTATCTCAATAGGAGTTTTAAAGGGTGATAAATTAGGAATTAAAGTAGGAAAACGTACTTGAATTAACTCTACAACAGCAGGACAGTAAGTGGATATAAGTGGAAGATTGCGAGAACTATTAATATAGTCCATAAGAGCTTCTTGTAAAAGGAATAAACCACAGGTAGTATCCCAAACTTCTACTGCATTTGTTACCTTTTTAATTGCTCTTTGTATTTCAAAAGGAGAATAATTGGTTGGAAATTGAGAATATATTTCAGGAGATATTACCACAACCAAATTATCTAAATAAGATATGCTATCAAGGGTGTGAGTAAATCCAAAAGGTGCATGATATGGGCAAACTCTAATGCATTCTCCACAATCAATACATCTATATGGAAGAATAAGGGATTTTCCATTACGAACCCTCATGGCTTCAGTAGGGCAATGCCTTATACAATGAATGCACCCCTTACATCTCTGTAAATTAATAGCTACCGAATGAATATATCTCTCAGTCATTTTTTATCCCTCTTTAAATATATTTTTGAGTACACCTTTGTACCCTTTCCCACTTCAGATTCAATCTTTAACTCATCTGATGAATTCTTTATATTTGGAAGCCCCATACCTGCCCCAAATCCCATTTCTCTGATATTATCTGGTGCTGTTGAATAACCAGGTTGCATAGCAAGCTCTATATCAGGAATTCCCGGACCTTCATCCTCAGCAATTATTTCAATGTATTCAGGTGTAACCTTTACTCTTAAAACTCCCCTGTAGGCATGAATAACTATGTTCATCTCAGCCTCATAAGTAACGACCGCGACTCTTCTAAGTATATCTACACTTATTCCAAGCTGTTGTAACGCTTTTTTTATATTACTAGA
>JAPYWU010000218.1 GCA_028276205.1 Dictyoglomaceae bacterium
GTAATTTAACTTCCCCTTTAAATCCATTCAAGTTGTAATCAGGAACGATAGCACCCCAAAGGAGCCATGCATTCTTTACAGGATTTCCATTGCTATCAACGAGGCAAAGATCAAATCCAGTTGGTGAGTTATTCATAGCACCTGAGATTAAAGCATTACCTCCTATTTGGGCATTAGTAACAATAACAGGATAATCTGGAAGATTGAATGATATATGTTGTCCATGGCTTGCGATTATTATTCCACCTACCATTTTAAGGGATGGGTCTTGTAAAAATGCAATCCACTGTACCCATGCAGAAGGTACCGGATTTCCAGCATCATCTCTTAGAGATATTTTGAATTTATCTTTTTCCACATCTACCGCACAGCTTGATATAGCCTTGCCATTTACCTGAGCAGAAGTTAGCACTACTGGTACATTGGGGAATGTGAAGTTATAGGATATAGTCTGACCATCTCTTGCAAATAAAACTCCATATTTTGGTGTTACCAAAACAGCATTTGTGGAAGAAAGAAATATAATGGAAAAGATTAAGAGGAATAAAAGGATGCTTTTTTTCATCTTAAACCCCCCTCAACATTAAATTTTTAAAGAGTTATGATTTAATGGGGTTGCTTAAAAAATATGTTTATAAATCATAGCTCTTTATACATTATATTAAATCAAAAAATAATTTTTTGAAAGTGATCTATATCACATTTTAAAAATTACAAAAAATTTTTAGGCTTTAACAATGGGTAGCTCGCTCCAGGAGGTGGTAAATCTTCGAGATTTCCTTTTTTGTCTCATTCTCCATTTTTGATCTTCAGAGGGGATTCCATTTATAGCTGGAAAGATGGTATTTCTTCCATATTTTTTGTTTATTTCATCTAAGGCTTTCATGAGTTCTTCATCCTTGCTTTTAGGATATGGAGTGTAGAAGAAGTTTAACTGAATTTCCTTTTCTTGAGTAATTCCCATTAATATAACTCCTGCCTTTTTATACTTTATTCCTTCTTTGTATATTTTTCTTAATCCCAAGAGGGCATAACTAATTAGTTCCATGGTACTTGCAGTAGGTCTTTCTAATGGTATGGTAATCTCATTGAAGTATTGGGGTGTATCCTTAAAGGGATTTGAGAGCAAGAATACTTGGATATAATTAGCAAGAGCTTTTTGCTTCCTTAATTTTTCTGAAGATATGGTGATAAAATTGGATATAGCTATTTCTAAATCTTCTATGTTTTCAATATCTTTTCCAAAGGATCTTGAGGTAATTATAGATTTTTTAGGAGGAGGTAAATCTTCAAAGGGGATACAAGATATACCTCTTAATTCCCAAACAAGCCTTAATCCTACAATGGTAAGGAATTTTCTTATAAAACTGTCAGGAAGATTTTTTAATTTATAGGCATTATCTATTCCTTTACTTTTTAAAAATTCTGCGTATCTTTTTCCAATCCCCCATATATCTTCTACTGGAAAATCTTTTAAAATTTCATCAGGATCTTTTATATCAAGAAAATTAAATACTTTCTCTTTTTTGTCTTTTTTGGCAATCTTAAGAGCAATCTTAGCTAACACCTTAGTGGGACCTATTCCTATACTTACAGGTATTCCTATCCATTTTAATATGGTTTTTCTTATTTCTCTTCCTAAGGATGTATAATCTTTATCTTTTTCATATGGAAACATTAAAAAGGCTTCATCTATAGAATAGACCTCTATATCAGGAGAAAACAAGGATAATGTATTCATCACTCTTCTTGAGATATCTCCATAAAGGGTAAAATTGGCTGAGAAAACTTGTACATCATATTTTTTGATTAAATCTTCACATTTGAAGACAGGTACTCCCATTTCAATACCAATATCTTTTGCTTCTTGAGATCTTGAGATTACGCATCCATCATTATTGGAAAGTACAATTACAGGTTTTCCCCAAGTTTTGGGGTTAAATATTTTTTCACAGGATGCATAGAAAGAATCACAGTCTACAATGAAGAATATATTAGGGTGTTTCATAATTTATGAATTACATAGGTGGCAACGCCCCAGATTATTAACTCCCTTTCTTCGCTTCCTACTTCTATTGGTTTATAATTGGAATTTTCAGGATAAAGATATATCTTTTTATTTTTTATTATCAATCTTTTAACAGTAAGCTCTCCATCTATTACTGCAATAACAATATCGTTATTTTTAGGCTCTAAAGCTCTGTCCACAACTAAAATATCACCATCATGAATTCCTGCATTTATCATAGAATTACCAGAAACTTTAACAAAGAAGGTGGCTGATGGATGTTTTATAAGAAGTTCATTGAGATCTAAATATTTTTCTATATAGTCTTCAGCTGGTGAGGGAAATCCTGCAGGAACCTTTGATATGAATAGAGGGAGCTTTACTTCCTTTTCTTTTTTATATTTATAAATTCCTTCAATATTTTCTCCCTTTTTTAAGGACATAAGTTCTTCTCCCTTTATCTTGTATATTTATCTTCAGGAATATATGGTACTTTAATAAATACTGCAAGAAAATCTTCTGAGGGATTAATAATATTATGTTCTTCGTTGGGTTCAACTCTTATGGCATCTCCTACTTTTATCTCAAATCTGTTTTCATCTACAATCATCTCTGCTTTTCCTGATAAAACATAAAATATTTCTTCCACTTCTTTGTGATAATGAGCCCCTAATTCTTTTCCGGGTATTATTTTTACTATGCCCCACTCTAATTTGGGACCCCTCATTAAATATTTAGGACCCCAATCTCCAAATCTAAATTCTTTTTCCTTTTCATTTACCTTTTCCATTAATATTACCTCCCCCTCTTCTTTAATTTTCCCATTA
>JAPYWU010000219.1 GCA_028276205.1 Dictyoglomaceae bacterium
TTCCATGATCTCATTATTCAGTGGTTTAAATATTATTATTTCATCTATTCTTCCTAAAAACTCTTTTGGAAAGTATGCTTCTAAACTTTTTAATACATCCTTTTTTATATTTTCGAAAGAATCTTCTTGAGTATTAAATCCTATTGCAGGTCTATTTCCAAAACCAATATTACAAGTCATGATGATGATAGCATTGTTAAAATAAATCTCATTTCCTAAATAATCGGTAAGTTTTCCATAATCAAAAACTTGAAGAAATATAGTTAAGACTTCGCTATCTGCCTTATCAATTTCATCCAAGAGTAAGACAGAAAAGGGATGAGCTCTCATTTTTCCCGTTAAAAAGGGCATATCAGAAGCTTCTGAAGAAGAATAATTAGGATTGCCAAGTAATGTATAAAGAGAATATGCAGTTTTATATATGGACATATCAATTCTTATTAAATTATCTTCACTTCCTGTGAAATGAGCAGATATGGCTTTTGCTAACTCTGTTTTTCCAACACCACTTGGTCCACTAATTAAGAAAACTCCAAGGGGTCTTTCTCTATTTATTTGAACCTTATTTCTTGTTATTAATAATCTTTCTGAAATCTTTTTGATTGCTTCTTCTTGTCCTAATACTTTATAATTTAAAAATTGTTCTAAAGCACTTGTTTTAAGCATTTCCGATTTTAAATTCTCATGGGGAATTTGAGTCATCTCTGATAAAACTTCAAAAAGATCATCCTTATCGCTTTTTGTTTTATTTTTTATACAACAATTAACTGCAATTTGTTCAATAATATCTATACTTTTATCTGGCTGACTTCTATAAGGAATATATTCATCAGAATATTTTATAATATCTTTGATTATATCATCAGAAATTTGGATATTATATATCTTTTTTAATGTTTTTCTTGTTTCTTTTAATATATTAAATAATTCTTCGTTATTAGGCTCAGGAACTTCTACAATCTGGAATCTTCTAACAAGAGCTGGGTCTTTAGATATGTATTTGCCATATTCTTGATATGTGGTTGCAGCTATCATTCTCAATTTTCCTTCAGCTAAATAAGGTTTTAAAGTTGTAAGACTGATAGGATATGAGTAAATTTGATGGAACTCATCCCAGAAAAGTAATACTCGTGATGTGGAGGCTTCTTCAATTAATTTTTTTAAATAATTCATATATCTTTGCCAATTATAATCAGGGGAGTCAGATCCTATATATGCCATGATATCATTAAAGGAGGTTTTTATAATACGATGATTTTTTAGCCATTTGGGAACTTTATTTTCAATTATGAGTTTTGCAAGACATTTAACAAGGAAAGTCTTACCTACACCGGGTTCTCCAAGTAAAATAGGATTACTTTTTGTTCTTCTTCCCAGGATTTTTATTATTTTATTTATTTCGTTTTGCCTTGAAGAAAAATCAGGGAAAGAGTCTCTCTCATTAAATACAGAATATGTCAGATCTTCACCAACTTTTACAAAAATAGAGCTTGGAGGAAGGATCATATAATGATCTTCAAAAATTAAGCTATCTAATAATTCATCAGAGTCATCCTCTTCCCAAATCATAATTATATTCCCCCTTTTATTTAATTAAAAAGTATATAATAAAAAGTATATAAATAAAATAGCTTTATATCAATATTCCATTTTTAGGATAGTTTTATTCTTCCATGTAATGCTTTTCCATTTGGGGGATTGCAGAGTTCACTAAAAAGTTTTTTTCCAATTGTCTCTTGCACAATAACTTTAACTTTATCTCTAAAATTTATCCAGTCTTCTTCAGTTAATGGGTCTGTTCCATGAGCTAAAATTGACCTATTTCTTTTATCCATAAGGCTTCTTGAACAAGGTGTAGATCTTTTAAGAGAATTATAAATTCCTGCAACTTTCTCTGCATCCTTAAGATTTGCTAAATTGCCTATTATAGATAGCAAGGTCATCTGATCATCAAGGGCTAAACTTTCTTGGGGTAAACTTCTATTCTTAATTTTACGAAATTCTTCTTCTATTTTATCTAAATTAACATTAATTTTTTCAGATAAACTTGAATAATTAGGAGTTGCTAAATCAATTATACCATGTTTTAAAAGTATATAAGAGCTACACATCTCTAAGACCCTGTATAATCTTGCTATAGCATCATCATAGCGTCCTTGTTTTATTGTTCCTCTTCTTAATGCATTAACATAAATATCTGCTATTCTATACTCATCTATAATATTTAACTTATCTTTCCATTTTGAGTCTATTTCTCTTAGAAATTCAATATTTTTATCAATATTTAGTGGAAGATAATTTTTCATTCCAAACTTTATAAATTCATTTTTAATTTCTTCTAATCTTTCACTTAAGGTAGGAACTTTTTTAGGGACTGAACTGTGGTAAAATAGATCCCAATCATTGTATATTTCAATTAATTTTTTTATTAATTCTATTTTTTTGTATGTTGCAAGATCTTTTGTTTTTTTAAGTATCTCATCACAAGTTGTAATTGCTGATTTATAAAAGTGAGAATTGAATTGTTCTTCTACAATTTTTAATTCAATGTTTCCATAATATTCAAAGGGATTTTCAATATGTTTTAGAGTTTCTGAAAAAGGAAAGGTTATTCCAAAAATTTCAATAGAATGAAGGTATAGAAGAGGTATATTGAAATAAAAAGCTAAAAGTGCCAAAGATGCAACCATAATTTTTCTTCCTGCAGTAGCATCTATTATAATGTTGCCTTCACAATAAGGAAGAATTTCTTCCTTTATTATTTTGTAATTTGTTGTTGCTTCAGTTTCTGTTATTTCTTTGCAGATAACATTTACTTTACTATTAATA
>JAPYWU010000220.1 GCA_028276205.1 Dictyoglomaceae bacterium
GAAGATTTATTAAAAAGGGATATAGACCTTATTGTATTAAATATTTCAAAACCTCTTATTGCCTTTGAGGCTATTAGAGGAGATAAGATAATAATAAGGGACTATGATTTTTATACTGATTATATGCTGGAGATTACCTCTGAAGCTTTAGATCTAAAGGAATTCATATTAGATCTTTACAAAATGAGAAGAGAAAATGAGAGATATTAATGAGAGATATTAATAAGATTAAAATAATAAAGAGAATAGATTTTATTAAAATGGAATTACAGGATCTAAAAAGGTATGAGAATATAAATTATGAAGAACATAAAATTGATAGAAATAACAAAAAGGATGAGAAATATTTTGGCACATCAGTATCTTGATATTAGATAGGGGATAAATTAATCAAAGGACTTTGAGATTATGTTAGAAAGTAATTAACAAATATAAACAAAATCAATGTTGAAATTGTGTTGAGAGCTAATACACTGGCTATAAATTCTGCATCTTCTTTATCTTCATCTCTCATATATAGTGGGATTATAAATGGGGCAGGTAATATAAACATGGTAAATAGGGCGGATTGAAAAACCTTATCTAAGTGTAGAATTCTTATTATAAGAGTTTCGTTGAGAATAAAGGCTAAAATCAAGAGTATAATGTGTCTTAATATTACTGTAGATATAGCAAGGGGAAGATTTTTCTTTTTGAATCCTAACTCATATCCTATTACTAAGGCAATCATAGGTACTGTAATATTGGCTAAAAGTCTTAAGGTTTCTAAAAATGAAGATAAAAGTATATTTTTCTGGAAAAGGTTTATTAATCCAGTTTTTTGAAAGATGATTCCTAAGATAATAGCAATTATTACAGGCGTTTTTATAAAAGAAGAAGACATATTCTTAAAGCTCTGTTTTTGGGTATCTTTAAAGCTTGTAAGTATGCCTACCATAACAAAAAATACAAAAGTAACTTGTCCCAAGTCTATAAGAGCAAATTTAAATACATTTTCTGTGCCATAGAACAATGTAAATATTGAATAACCAAGCATTCCTGCCTCAAATCCTGTAAATAACAGTGGATAATATTTTGAATTTACTTTTAAAACCTTTTTAAGTCCATATCCTATAAAAAGGAGAACTCCACATGTAACAAATATGGTTAAAGCAATCAGAAGATGCTTATATTCCACATTTGTTTGGGAAAAAGAGAGAAAAATTAAAGAGGGTAAAAATAGATTAACAACTAATTTCTTAATTTCTCTTAATGTATCAGGACTTAAATATCCACTTATTTTAAAATATTGTCCAATAATAAATAGAATAATAACAGGAGATATTTTACTAATAATAGATAAAAGCATATATAATCCACCTCATTAATAACAAAATCTATTAGCGCTATAATTATAACATGGGGATTTTAATTGTAGAAGATAAAAGAAAATTAGTAATCAAATTATATATAGAGTAAAAGCTTATTTATTTGAAAATTAACTAATAAAGGAGTATATTTTTTAATATTAAATTTGGGATTTATTAAATTATTTTAGTAGCAGTTAAGAAGAGGAGGTGTATATGCGTAGTCTTTTAAAGCTCTACACTGGTTTAAAAAAATATTTTCTTTTGATATTAGGAGCAATTGCTCTTATATATCTACAAGTACGTGCGAATCTTGCTCTTCCTACCATTATGTCACGCATTGTTAATAATGGAATCATTCCGGGAGATGTAAATTATATATGGCAACAAGGTTTGCTTATGCTTCTTATTTCAGCTGGAGGAATTCTTTCAGCAATTTCTGCCCAATTTCTTGTGTCCCACGTTTCTATGGGACTTGGAAGAGATATAAGAAGTAAATTGTTTAAACATATTGAAACCTTCTCTCTCTATGAATTTAACAAATTTGGGGCATCTACTTTACTAACAAGAACTACAAATGATGTTGTTCAAATTCAGAGATCAACTCAGATGCTTATAATGTTGTTTTCAAATGCAGTCTTTACTGGGATTGATTCCATAATCCTTGCATATAAAGCAAGTCCTTATCTTACCAGGATATTATATGTGGCAATACCTGCTGTAACTTTAACCATAATAATCCTTATCAACCCTATAACGAAGCTATTTTTACTTATTCAAAAAGAGATTGATAAAATCAATAGAGTTGTAAGAGAAAATATAATGGGTGTTCGCGTTGTAAGAGCTTTTAATAAGCAAGAATATGAAAAGAAAAGATTTGATAAGGCAAATCTTGAGGTTACTGATACTTATATAAGAGCCAATCGTATTATTGCTATTGTTATGCCAGTCGCAATGATAATAATGAACCTAACAACAGTAGCTATTTTATGGTATGGAGCAAAAGGAATAGATATGGGAAATACGGATCTTGGGGCAATGGTAGCATTTATGCAGTATGCTCTGATGATTTTAATAAGTATAGTCATGCTTACAATGCTTTTTGTTATGCTACCACGTGCTGAGGCTGCAGCTGAAAGAATTATAGAGGTTCTTAATACTCCTATTGAGATAAGAGATCCTGAAAAACCAAAGCAGTTTACAGATAGAAAGGGCCATATTCAATTTATTAATGTATCCTTCAAATATCCTGGTGCAGAAGAACCTGTTCTTCATGATATCACTTTTGAAGCAAAACCTGGTGAAGTAGTAGCAATTCTTGGGACAACTGGAAGCGGAAAATCAACTCTTGTCAGTCTTATTCCAAGACTTTATGATGTAACTTCAGGACAAATTCTTGTAGATGGGGTTGATGTACGTGAAGTTTCACAAGAAGAATTGCGAAAGCGTATAAGTTATGTCCCACAACGAGCTATTA
>JAPYWU010000221.1 GCA_028276205.1 Dictyoglomaceae bacterium
GAAGAAAAAGGTAAAACAAAATATATTAACGCAAAAGTTATATTAGTAGCAGAAGGGGCAAAAAGACAATTTCTTAGAAAGATAGGGCTTAAAACAAGACCTTACTTAATATCCCTTCAATATGAGTTATCAGGCCTAAATCCATTAGATAATGAATGTGTAGAAGTTTATCTTGGAAGTAATTATTCACCAGGTTTTTTTCTTTGGATCTCACCATTTAAAAATATAGTCAAATTAGGTGTTGCTGTAAATCCTTCATATAATCCAAAAGAATTTCTTGAAAATTTTATAAAGAATAAACTAAGGGAAAGATCTGAAAAAATATATATAGAAAAAGCCTACGGAGGGATAATTCCTATTTTTGGACCTTATGAAGAATTTTTATCTCCAAATATCCTAATAGTCGGGGATGCTGCAGGTTACAATAAATCAACAACAGGTGGTGGTATTTATTTTGGATTAAAAGGTGCTGAGATAGCAGTAAATCAAATTAAAAAATATCTTGAGGATAATAATATATTCCATTTATCAAATTATCCTAAAATAACAAAAAAATCTTTTGGTAAAGAATTAATTTTTACAAAGGTTGTCAGAAAATTTTTAAATTCCTTAAGAGATAATGATTTAAATCTAATATGGGATATTTTAAAAGAAAACGATAAAATTTTAAAGGACCTGGAAAAATATGGTGATACTGCTTATCAAACATCTATTATAAAAATATTCCCTAATCTTATTACTCCAAAAGTTTTTGTTAAATTATTACCATTAATAAAGAATTTTATTAACTCTCTTTTATAAATAAAAAGGGGTGGGGATAAATATCCCCACCCCACTGATTCTAATCCTTAGAATGTAATTGTTGTTCCGAAGTTTACGCTATCCGGATATGGATTACTTGTAAATAATGGTAATGCAGTTTTTACAACACCAAGTGTAAGGCTTACATTATCTACTGGGACATAGCTTACTCCAAGACTTAATTTAGATACATTGTTATCTCCAGAATTGTTGGTTACATATCCTGATAATGTTAATCTCTCATTAACTTTATATGATCCAAATACTGTTACTGTTACTGTATTCTTATTGATATCTGAGAGATCAGACATATCTACAGATACACCAGCATCTAAGCCTTTCATTAATGTTGTACTTACTTCTGCATATGCTCCAAATTTATTACCAACATACTTAGCTTCTAAAGTTACAGATGTATCTTTTAATAATCCATCAAGAGTTGTTCCGACGAGACCTGCAAATGATGCATTATTATAGTAAGCATCTGCAAATACTGTTACTCCTTTTGCAACACCCATACTTATATCTGCTCCAACTGGACCAAAGTCATATGCACCAGAGTTTATACTCAACATTCCATATATATTCCAATTTATATTATCCATACTTCCAGAAACTTTTCCACCTATAGCATTATTACCAGCACCTGCAGAAACTTTTACGCCTGCAATATTCACACAAGCAGATAATGGTGCAGAAAATCCTACTAAACCATAGTTATCCAAAGCAAAGTATCCATAATTGTCATATGTCAAAACAAGTTTATTAATACCAAAATCTAAATTGTTTAAAGTTAGTACTACTTTACTTATAGCTGTAGGTGTTGTTGAAATAGACTTAGCTACAAAGTCCCATGTTGCTCCAAATGTTAATGTTAATGTGAATGGTTTTACACCTTTCTTCTCAAGATCTGCTACCTTGCTCTCTAAATCAGAAAGTCTATTTACTGCCTCATCAAGTCTTGTAGAAACTCCATCATTCAATACATAGAGATCGTCAACGCTGGTAGACAAAGCATCTATACTAGAATTGATGTTGTCTAAGGATGCACTTAATTCATCTACTCTTGCATTAACATTATCAATTTGGGATTGAAGATCAGATGCAAGTGTATTTAGATCTTCTATCGCTACAGCAAGATCAGAAACCTTTGCATCTAAATCTGTAACAAAGCTCTTAATATCTTCTAATTCAGCAGGAACTTCAATACCCTCAATGCTTTCTACCATTTTTATTAATTCATCCAATTTATCTTTTAGTGCTAATACCTCTTCTACTTTATCAGAGAGATCCACAAGATTAGCATTAACTTCATCAATTGTGCTCATTAAATCAGATATTGCAGAGTCAACATCATCGAGTCTTGTTTCTACTGCAGATACTCTATCCTCAAGATCTGATACTCTGCCAGTTAATTCCTCAACATCTGGAATAGAAATCTCAGATATCTTCTCTTCTATCATTGCTTGCACTTCATCAAGAGATGGCTTATCTACTAATGCTGTCTCTACATCTGCTAATCTGCTATCAAGATCTGTTACAAATCCCTCAAGATCTGATACTCTGCCAGTTAATTCCTCAACATCTGGAATAGAAATCTCAGATATCTTCTCTTCTATCATTGCTTGCACTTCATCAAGAGATGGCTTATCTACTAATGCTGTCTCTACATCTGCTAATCTGCTATCAAGATCTGTTACAAATCCCTCAAGATCTGATACTCTGCCTTCAAGATCTCCAATTTTCTCTTCCACTTTTGCACTAATAACTTCTTCCAATTTCTCTCCAACTACAGCTTCAATCTGCTCTGGAGTTACTTCTACTTTTTCCATTGATTGTACTGCTGATTCGAGATCTGACAATCTTGTATCAAGATCTGATATTCTGCTATCCAAATCATCAAGCCTTGATGTAACATCTGCCAATGATTCTTGAATCATTGATTCTACATCCTCTACGCTCACCTTCTCTTGCACCGCAGATTCAAGATCTGATACTCTGCTATCCAAATCAT
>JAPYWU010000019.1 GCA_028276205.1 Dictyoglomaceae bacterium
TATCACCGCTTAATAAGCTACTAACAAGCTTTGTTCCAGAAACACTTAATGTTCCCTTATGGAAGGATACGGTTAATGGTGTATTGAATACTTTAGAGAATGTAATTGTTCCAGATACCCAGTTATTAGAGAATGTTGCACCAGGTAAATCGAGTTCTACATTAGCATTAACACTACCAAGATTGGAGCTTCCAGACAAGGAGAAGTTAATATTTCCAGAAGCCCAAGTTCCCCAAATTAAATAGTATTGACCTTCATATGGAACAAATCTTGTATGGAAGCCTACACCAATCCAATTAGAAGTGCTTAAATTAGCAGCAAATGCAGGAACCACAAGAAGAGCTAAAACTAACAACCATACTAATTTCTTCATCTTTCCTTGACCCCCTTAGGATTTAAATTTTTTATATTTTTTATGACTACCTGGTAAGTGTCGTAAACTTACCTTACCAGTTTTCTTCTCACGAGTGGCAACCTAAAGGTCCCTTCTTCACCTCCTTTCTTGCCACTCAGAAAAGCTTTAACTGATTGTTATTTTACTAAAAATCTTTTTTATGTCAAGTACCTTGAAAAAACTTTATTTTAGTTGATATAGATATGTTATAATAATTATTATGAGAGTTTACCATACATATTTAAGTAAAAAACAAAAAGAAGTTTTAGATTTTGTGATAGATTTTTTGAAAAAAGAACGAAGAATGCCTACTGTGAGAGAAGTGGCAAAAGCCCTTGGTTTAAAATCTTCAGGATCTTCCTATTTTCATTTAAAGGCTCTTGTAGATAAAGGCTATCTCGTACAAGATAAAAATGGAAGATTTCATTTAAGAAGTAATGATGGAGAGGAATATTGCATCTTACCTCTTGTAGGCACCATAAGAGCAGGAGTTCCTGTTGATTCTCCTGAAAATACAGAAGAATATATACCGGTACCAAGAAGACTTGTTAAAAATCCAGATCTAAGCTTCTTATTAAGAGTAAAAGGAGACAGCATGATTGAAGCCCACATAATAGAAGGAGATCTTATCATTGTACAGAGACAACCCACAGCAGAAAAGGGAGATATTGTGGTAGCATTGAAAGATGGAGAATCCACTGTAAAATATCTATCTGAAGAATATGGAATACCATGTTTAAGGCCTGCAAATAAAAGATATTCTGTAATCTATCCTCCTTTTACCATTATAGGAAAAGTTATTGGACTTCTCAGGATATTTTAAATAATTGATCTTTATGCTATAATGATTAAAAATTAAATATAAAAAGGGCGAGGAGATTAGGAGAACCGCCCCACTTTGTAAAAAGTGTGGGCGGTTTTTGCTTTTTATGAAAGGAGGGTAAAAAATGGAAGATGTAATTATCATTGGGGGAGGAGTAGTAGGAAGCTTAATTGCAAGAGAACTATCCTTTTATGAGATTTCTGTCCTTCTCTTAGAAAAAGAAGAGGATATACCTATGGGATCCACAAAGGCAAATAGTGCTATTGTACATTCAGGATATGATCCACTACCTGGTACTTTAAAGGCTAAAACAAATGTGGAAGGAAACAGATTATACAAAGATCTATGTGAGGAATTGAAAGTACCCTTTAAAAGAATAGGAGCCTATGTACTTGCTTTTAATGATGAACTAAAAACTCTTCTTGAGCTAAAAGAAAGAGGAAAAACAAATGGAGTATCTGAGATACAGATTTTAAAAAGAGAAGAGATTCTAAAAAGGGAACCAAATATAAATGAAGAAGTAAAATATGCCTTATTCTTTCCTACTTCAGGTATAACCAACCCTTTTCTTCTTACTATCCATGCCTTAGAAAATGCTATTGAAAATGGGGCAAAAGTAAAACTTAGAGAAGAAGTGATAGGAATAGAGAAAAAGGATATGGGATATAAAGTAATAACAAACAAATCAGAGTATTATTGTAAATACATAATAAACTGTGCAGGTATAAATGCGGATAAAATAATTCACCTATTAGATCCTGACTATCCTTTTACAATTACTCCAAGAAAGGGAGAATATCTTATCCTTGATAAAAAGGCTCAAAATTTCGTAAAAAGTACCATCTTTCATGTACCCACCCAAAAGGGCAAAGGAGTCCTTGTAACTCCAACAGTGGATGGTAATATCTTATTAGGACCTACTGCAGAAAATATAGAGGACAGAGAAGATAAAAGCACTTCCCATGAAGGACTTTTAGAAGTCAAGGAGAAAGTAAAAAAATTAACTCCCAATGTACCCTTTAGTCTGGTAATAAATATCTTTTCAGGAATAAGAGCATCAAGTACATACAAAGATTTCTTTGTTCAAGAGATCCCAGAATTCAAAAATATTTTACATTTTGCGGGTATAGACTCTCCAGGGCTTACCTCTGCTCCATCTCTTGCTAAAATGGCAGTAGAATGGCTCAAGGAAAAGGAAAATATAAAAAGAAAGAAAAATATAAAAAATTTTGAAAAGATAATCTCCTTCAAAGAATTGACTGAGGAAGAAAAGGAAAATCTTATAAAAGAAGATCCAAAATGGGGACATATAATTTGTAGGTGTGAACATGTCAGTGAGATGGAAGTAAGAAATGCAATCAATTCACCTCTTCCTGCTCGTACTTTAGAAGCCATTAAAAAAAGAACAAGGGCAGGTATGGGAAGATGCCAAGGTGCCTTCTGTAGTTATCACATTATGAAAATCCTTTCCGAGGAATTAGAAATACCCATTAATATGATTACCTTAAGGGGTGGAAAATCTTTCCTACTTAATGGAGAAAATAAAGTGAGGTGGAAGTATGCAAAAAGAAGTTGATATAGTAATAATAGGGGGAGGACCTGCAGGACTTTCAGCAAGTATTTCTTCAGCAGAAAGGGGAAAAAGTATATTAATCTTAGAAAGGAATGAAGAATTAGGGGGAGTTTTAAATCAATGCATACATCCTGGTTTTGGTCTCATATATTTCAAAGAAGAGCTAACAGGTCCTGAATACGCATACCGTTTCATAAAAGAAATTGAAAAATATCCTAATATAGAGGTATGGCTTGAAACAATGGTGGTAGATATCACAAATGAGAAAGAGATTACTGCTATAAATAAAGATGGTATCTGGAAAATTAAAACAAAGGCAATAATTTTTTCTACAGGATGTAGGGAAAGAACAAGAGGAAATTTGCAAATTCCAGGAACAAGACCAGCAGGTATATATACAGCTGGTACCGCTCAAAGATTAGTAAACATAGAAGGATACCTTCCAGGAGAAAAAATACTTATTTTAGGCTCTGGAGATATTGGACTTATTATGGCAAGAAGATTGAAATGGGAAGGGGCTGAAGTTATAGGTGTGATAGAAAAACTTCCTTATCCTGGAGGGCTCACAAGAAATTTAGTACAATGCTTGGAAGATTATAACATACCACTTTATCTAAAACATACAGTAGTTGAGATTTTAGGAAAAGATAGAGTGGAAGGTGTATACATAGCTCCTGTAGATGATTATGGAAATCCTATAACGGATAATAAAAAATTTATAGAGTGTGATACCCTACTTCTTTCAGCAGGACTAATTCCTGAAAATGATTTATTAGAAAACATCAATATACCCTTAGATCCAAGGACCCAAGGACCTTATGTAGACCAATATCTTTCCACTTTAAAAGAAGGTATTTTTTCATGTGGAAACTCTTTACTTGTAAATGACCTGGTAGATTATGTAACTTTACAAGGAATTTTAGCAGGAAAATCTGCAGTAAGGTATATAAATAATGAGATAAATATAGAAAAAAGATCACATATTGAGATTGATGGAAACTTAAGACTCGTAGTACCTCAATATTTAAGTTATCCTATTTTAGAAGATATCACCTTTTATTTCAGAGTCAAAGAGCCCCAAAAATCAGCCATATTAACCCTAAAAGATAATGACAAAAGAATAAAAGAATGGAGATTTCCTGTAGTAAAACCTGCAGAAATGATAGTTATAAAAGTTAAACCTGAATTTTTAAGATATATGGAAAATCCTAAATTCTCCATGGAGGGATAATATGAAAAAGGAATTAACTTGTATAGTATGTCCCTTAGGTTGCAGTTTAGAGATAGAGATAGGAGAAGATATTATCGTTAAAGGAAATAAATGTGAAAAAGGAAAAAACTATGCTATAGAAGAGATCACAAACCCTAAAAGAATTTTAACTACAACGATAAAAATAAAAAATGGCAAATATAAAGTTGTACCAGTAAAAACCACAGCTCCTATTCCTAAAGAATATATTTTCCCTTTACTTGAAAAATTATCTGAAATAGAGATCAGTGCACCGGTTCCAATAGGATATAAAGTATTAGAAAATATATTTCAATTATCCATAGATGTAATAACCACTCGTCCTATGGAAACAAAGGAAAATACAAGAAAAACAAAGGAGACAAAAAAGAGTACATAAAAACCTAAATATTTTATTATAGCTCCATTCAAAAGATGCATTAAAGAAGAAAAAGCCATCACTATGGTATTACTTACAGCCAAATATACAGGAAGCTCTTCTTTTGTTGATACACCTGTTATAATGAACCCAGAGGTAAGAATATTGGATACAAAAGTTAAATTTACAAGAATACTACCAAGAATTGTACCAATTAGATTTCTAAATGTAAAAACTACAATAAATCCAATTAAACCAAGAGCCATTCCTAAGGATAATACTTTTTTATACCCTAAATTTTTTGTTAACTCACCCAAGATAAAACTTCCCAAAACACTGGAAAGAATATACCCAAAATTAAAGGCTGTAACTATATTATTTAAAGATCCAAATTTTTTATTGGCATAAACAATAAAATAAGGTAAAGCAGTAAGAGAAAGCCCTAAAAATAAAAGAGATATTACAACTCTCCTAAAGACAGGATTAACTTTTAAAATAGAAAAAGCCTTCCTCATAAATTGGGAAAAGGATAAACTATCTTCAAAAATGTCTCCCTCTTTTTCCTCCATAAAGTAAAAAAGTAAGGCATCCAGAATAAGAATAAAAGTACCGGTAAGAAATATGAGAAAGAAATTATAAGGAAAAGAGATTTTATTTATATAAAAGTTTAAAAGAAGGGTCATAAAAATAGCAATCAAATTTCCTAATGCACTACCTCTACCTACTACTCTACCCCTCTCTTCAAAGGGTAGTATCTTATCCAAAATACTAAAATAAAAGGGTCCATAAGTTCCCACAAATAAATTAAATACTCCGTAAAAAAGCAAGAATAAACAAATAGTAGCTGTTTTTCCTAAATAGTTAAGGATAAAAGGAAATAAAAAGACAAAAATCAAAAAACTAAATCTTTGAATAAAAAGAATTTTAGCAAAAACTTTATTTTTTATTCTTAATTTCTGAACATATCTCGCAATAAAGATAGAAGGTAAGAAACTTCCAAGAACAGCCAAAAAGTTTGCCAAGCTTATATGAAAGGTAGAACCAGATAATGCAATTAGAAAATAAGGAATAACTGTATTAACATTTAAAAAGATCATACCATTTATAAAAAGAACAGGGTCCCAAAATGCCAAAATATAATTTCTTTTATTTTCCAAAAGTAAACCTCCTAAACTTTTTTAGTAAATTATACCAAAGAGTGAAAAGATACTAAATAGGTATGATATAATAATTCAAAGTTTTATAAAAGTTGAAAGGAGGAAAATATGAAAGTAGCTAACAACTTATTAGAATTAATAGGAAACACTCCTTTAGTTAAATTAAATAAAATAACACAAGGATGCTATGCTAATGTATTTGCCAAATTAGAATCTTTTAATCCAGGCGGAAGTGTAAAAGATAGAATAGCATTATCTATGATTGAAAATGCGGAAAAGGAAGGCTTAATATCCAAGGAAAAAATAGTTATCGAACCCACATCAGGAAATACAGGAATAGGTCTTGCTATGGTTTGTGCTATAAAGGGTTATAAATTAATCCTTGTCATGCCTGAAAGCATGAGTCTTGAAAGAAGGGCTTTATTAAGAGCTTTTGGAGCAGAACTTATCCTTACTCCAAAAGAAAAGGGAATGAAGGGTGCTATTGAAAAAGTAGAGGAAATAGTAAGGGAAAATCCTGAAAAATACTTTATACCTATGCAATTTGAAAATCCAGCAAATCCAGATATTCATAGAAAAACTACTGCAGAAGAGATTTGGAGAGATACTGATGGAAGGGTAGATATAATAGTTGGTGGAGTAGGTACAGGGGGAACTATAACAGGGGTAGGAGAAGTTCTTAAAAGTAGAAAAAATAGCATTAAAATCATTGCAGTAGAGCCATCAAAATCTCCAGTATTATCAGGAGGCAATCCTTCTCCTCATAAAATTCAAGGTATAGGTGCTGGTTTCATACCAAAGGTACTTAATCTAAACATCATAGATGAAATAATACAAGTCTCAGATGAAGATGCTATAGAGACTGCCAAAAAATTAATTAGAGAAGAGGGAATATTATGTGGTATTTCATCAGGAGCTGCCACTTATGCAGGACTAATAGTTGCAAAAAGAGAAGAGAATAAGGGCAAAAACATAGTAGTAATACTACCCGATACTGGAGAAAGATATATTTCTACAGATCTCTTTGAAGAATATAGATCCTAATATGTAAAAGAGCTTCCTCCTATAAACTCCCTCAAAATAGAGGTCATAGGAACCTCTGTAGGAGACAAGGGCAAAAAGTGAGAGAGAATATCAAGAAGTCTTTTTGCCTCAGGATATTCTGGATAATATGGTGGGATAGCTTTAAGCATTGGCTCAGCAAAGGTTTTTAGAATTGGAAATTCATAAACCAATGCAGAATTAAACATTACATCAGCTCTTTCCTGAGTTGGAAAAATATATAAATCTTCTGCCTTCCTTACAGAAGGCCATTGTCTTATAGAATCAATAACCCCATATCCTCTAAAAATACTATCCCTTACAATTCTTCTTATTAAGCGAGAGTCAGTTGTAGGCACCCTATTTTGATTATCTATATTAAGATGGGTCAAAGCACTTACAAAAATATGATACTTCATATAGCCAGGAACAAGATTTGTCATTTCTGGATTTAAAGCATGGATTCCTTCCATCACTATAATACTTCTCTCATCTAATTTTACTATCCTTCCTGATTTTTCCCTTCTCTTCTTTTGGAAATTATACTTTGGAAGCTCCACCTCTCCTCCATTCATTATTATATTTAAATGTTCATTAAGAAGTTCTATATCTACAGCCTTAGGATTATCAAAATCATAATTTCCATATTCGTCCCTTGATATATATTGAGGTGGTAAGAAATAGTCATCCATCTCTATAACAATAGGTCTTAAACCATTAACCTTTAACTGAATTTGTAATCTCTTGCTAAAGGTAGTTTTGCCTGCGGAAGAGGGCCCAGCTATTAATACCAGTTTTAAATCTGGAAGTTTTGAACAGATCTCATCAGCTATTTGAGCAATCTTTTTTTCATGTAAAGCTTCTGCCACTTTTATTACTTCTGAAACCTCCCCCCTTTCAATCGTTTCATTTAAAGATGCCACATCTACAAGTCCTAATATTTCAAGCCAATTTTTATATTCATAAAAAGCTTGGAATAATTTGACTATCTCTTTAAATTCGCTAAGCTTTTCTATATCCTTATCGTCAGGAAGAATTAATATAAAACCAGGCTGGTAAAGTTTTAAATCAAAGGTCTTTAAAAAAGATGTTGAAGGCACCAAAGGTAAAAAGGAATATTCATAATGGTCATCCACAAAATAAATGGGAATCTTTGAAAAAGGTATATATTTAATAAGCCTAATTTTATCCTCTTCATTCCTCTCTTTAAAAAGGGTTAGTGCTTCTTCTTTATCCATATACTTTTTTTGTATAATTATGTCTCTTTCTGATAGCTCTCTCATCTTTTCTTTTATTTTTTCCATATCATCCCACTTAGGTATATAATTTTTGAATCTTCCATAAAGGCTCTTATGATAAGAATGCTCTACCAAAACCTTTTGATCAGGAAAAATCTTAGATACTGCTAAGTTCAAAAGAAATATAAAACTTCTTTCTAATATTCTCCTACCCAAATTAGATCTACTACCAATTACATCCAGCCTAATATCCTCAGTAACCATAAAATTAAGATCTTCTATTTCTCCATTTACCCTTACTCCAACAGGAATCTCCCCTTCACTTAAAAGCTTTGAAGTTATCTCTTTATTATTATTCAAAATATCTATAACTTTTTGAGGATTTTCTATCTCTGCCCTTATTGCCCCTCTAAATTCTACACTTATCATGGAAGAACCTCCCAGAAATTAAGTTCTTATTTTAAAAAATTTTAATTTAGTTTATAATATTCCTAAGAATATTTAAAGAAAGGAGTTGAAATTTTCTTATGAAGAAATTTTTTATTTTCCTCCTAATCTCTATTTTTTTTGTTTTTAGTCTATCCTATGCACAAGAAAATACCAATAATATAAAGCTAATTGGTGTAGTAATAGCCTCAAATATACAAGAAGACGAATATGGTCTTACTTTGCTTGATGGAATATTCAGCATAATAAACTTTGACAAATTACCTCAAACTGACACTTTCCCTGTGTATTCTCGATGGATGGGAAATGGAAAACATAATATAGAGTTAAATCTATTAAATCCTAGTAAAGAGAAGATATTAGGTACTATCACCGGTAGTTTTGAATTAATAAGAGAAAATGACGTACTATTTTCCTTGGGAACCTTTGAAGATATAGCCTTTGAGGAATCAGGAGTTCACTGGATACAAGTGAAAGCAGATGGAAAACTCCTCAAAGAAATACCTTTGTTTATTTTAGAAAATGGGGAAGATGTAAAAATTCCAGAAGCTTTAACCCAAAAACCTATTTTTATTTTTTCCCTCCCTGCTCTTGAAATTTATGAAAATGATGATGGCCTTACTTCTTTAAAAGGAGTCTATGAATATTACACTACCGATGAATTACCATTTACAGATTCATTTATTATTGCAAATGGGTGGATGTCTGGTGAAGGTGAGTATAATCAACATATAGAAATTTTCTCCCCTGACAAAAACTTATTATATAAGTCAGAGCCTCAAACCTTTGAAATAAATGCTGGGTCTGTCGTTACATTATTTGATGAAGTATCTGACTTCTCATTTGAAAAAGAGGGAGATTATTTAGTTAAAGTTTTCCTTAATGATGAAGAGGTCAATTCCTTTGTATTAAAGGTGATTAAAAAGTAAGGAATAAGGGAGCATTAATGCTCCCTTATTCTTCTATTTTGGCAAGAATATCTGCCTTACTTAATATAAGATAATCTTCGCCATCAACCTTTATTTCTGTACCAGAGTATTTCGCAAAGATAATTTTATCTCCCTTTTTTACCTTTATAGTTTCGTCATCTCCTACCTCAATAACTTCAGCAATTTGAGGCTTCTCTTTTGCTACATCAGGAAGTATTATACCCGTAGGTGTTTTTTCTTCTTCCTTTATAACCTTAACAAGTACCCTATCCTCTAATGGAATTACTTTTTTCATGTCTTTCACCTCCTAATATTTTTCATTTAAGACCTAATAACTTATCTATTTTTGCTCTATCAAAGCCTATTATTATATGTCCATTTATATCTATCACAGGAACACCCATTTGGCCAGATTTTCTTACCATCTCTTCAGCTGCTTTTTTGTCCTTAGATACATCCACATCATAGAATCTAATACCCCTCTCCCGTAAATATCTCTTAGTTGCATTACACCAAGGACAAGAAGGAGTTGAATATACTATTACTCTTGGCATATTCATTATTACTTCACCTCCTAATATATACTTCATGGGGTATATTATAAAAACATATATCTATTAAGTCAATTTAAAATTTTTTTAAAGTTTTCTCATAAAAGATCATGCTATACTAAGTAAAATTCCTAAAATTTTAAGGAGGTATAAAAATGCCTTTAGTAAACCCTAAAGAATTATTCCAAAAATGCTATGGTAAATATGCAATAGGAGCCTTTAACGTAAATAATATGGAAATTTTACAAGGAGTAATTGAAGCAGCAAAAGAAGAAAGATCACCATTAATTCTTCAAATATCAAAAGGGGCAAGAAACTACGCAAAACTTGTATACCTGATGAAGTTAATTGAAGCAGCAGTACAAGATGCTCCTGATATCCCAATAGTAGTGCATTTAGATCATGGTGATAGTGTAGAACTCTGTAAAGAAGTTATAGATGCTGGTTTCACATCTGTAATGATTGATGGATCTCATCTTCCCTTTGAGGAGAATGTGAGAATTACTAAAGAAGTTGTTGATTATGCACATCCAAGAGGAGTAGCAGTAGAAGGAGAACTTGGTAGATTAGTTGGTGTTGAGGAACATGTAGTAGTTTCTGAAAGAGAAGCATCTTATACTGATCCAGATAAAGCAGTAGAATTTGTTGAGAGAACTGGAGTAGATTCCCTTGCTATAGCAATCGGTACAAGCCATGGTGCCTATAAGTTTAAAGGTGAACCCAAATTAGATTTTGACAGATTAAGAGAAATTGCTAAAAGACTTCCAGGATTTCCATTAGTCTTACATGGAGCATCTTCAGTACTCCCTGAATATGTGGAAAAGGCAAATAAATATGGAGCAAAATTGGGAGGAGCAAAAGGTGTACCAGAAGAAATGATAAGAGAAGCTACCAAAATGGGAATTTGTAAAGTAAATATAGATACTGATTTAAGACTTGCTGTCACTGCCACTATTAGAGAAATTTTTGCATTACATCCAGAGGAATTTGACCCAAGAAAATATCTTGGTCCAGCAAGAGACGAGGTCAAAAAATTAGTACAACATAAATTAAGAAACGTTCTTGGTTCAAGCGGGCAGATATAATATAAAGATAAGGGAGAGAGATTATCTCTCTCCCTTTAAATATTGTATACTTCTTTTTAAATCCTCACGTTTTTCCTTTAAAGAATTAATCTCTAAAATAATAGATCCCTTAAAATTTCTAATAAATCCTAAATATTCCTCAAATTGAATTTTCCCTTTTCCTAAGGAAAGATGCTCATCTTTTGTTCCATTATTGTCATGTATATGAATGTGGGTTATATATGGTTTTAATATTTCAAAGGATTTATTAAGCCCTTGTGGCGAAATATTCGCATGCCCAAAATCAAAACATGCCTTTAATCTTCCTCTAAATGTATCAATAAAATTTTTAAACTCCTCTATATTCTCAAATAAATCATTATCATCAAAATAGGTATTTTCAAGTGTAATTTCTATATCATATTTATCTGCTTTATCCAGTATTATTTCTAAAGCTCTCTTTAGCCTTTTCTTTGCAAGATATTTAAGAAGAAATTTTCTTAGAGGAACTTGCCCAGGATGTAACACTGCCCTTTTTACACCTATTTTATATGCATAATCCAACGATTTCAAAACACTGTCTATACTACTCTTCCATATAAGGTCATTAAAGGATCCTAAATTAATATCTATATAAGGAAGATGCATAGTAATAAAGAAATTCTTATTTTCTGCATATGCTCTTACTTTTTCTGGTTTCTCTAATAGTCTTCCATTAAAAAATAAGACAAGATCTCCAAAAAGTTCTAATGTGTTACCCCCTAAATTCTGAGTAATGTCAATAGCTCTTCTTACCGAATAAGTTTTTAAAGATAAAAAAGAAAATCCTATTTTCATATTTGAAATATTATACTATAATTTATTAGGAGATATAACATTATGAAGAAAATAATTTTACTACTTATAGTTTTATATCTACTTTTTGGATTCTCTTTTGCACAAGAGGATCTTACATTATTTGATGCCAAATCAGCAGGTTTAGGATTTACCTTTGTAACCCTTAACAGTGAGGGAGAGACATACTTTTTTAATCCCGCTACTTTATCTCTAAAAAAATTCTCTTATCTTTCCTTCTCTATAGATTCTAATAATAATCAAACTGTAAAAATATCCTACTTTTATCCATCTACTACTTTCTACGCATTAAGTGTTGACTTTACCTTTGATCCCAATACCCAGCAATATACCTTTAAAAATATAAGAGGCGCTATATCTTTTCCTCTTACCAATTATCTCTATTTTGGTACATCAGCCAATTATATTGAGGAACAAAAATTGATAAAGGGTAATTTAGGTATACTTTTAAAAGTTGGGAACATAAAAACAGGTATTGTAGGAGAAGGAATTACCATAGAAAAATTATCCGATAATGAATATAAAGTAACTACACTTTTAAAATATAGCTTAGGTTTAAACCTTTCTCTATTTAATGATACAACTAACCTTTATTTAGACGTGGTAGATATAGAAAAATTTTCAAACACAAAAGATTTAGATCTTTTAAGATTTGGCCTCGAACAAAATCTGGGAAATATATTGGTAATAAGGTTGGGAAGCTCAGGAAATATCACAGATATCCAAAACTATACCTTAGGCATAGGCTTAAACCTCAACCTATTAAATCTCAGTCTTAGCACCTTTCTTGATAGGGAAGATTCTTCAAACTTAAAATTAAAGTATAAACTCACAGGAACATTAAGATTTTAATAATCAATACCCCACCTTGCTTTAATTCCTCTTTGGTATGGATGTTTTATCTCTTTCATTTCTGTAACTAAATCTGCTTTTTCTTTTATACTTTCAGGCATATATCTTCCAGTTAATATTACTTCAAGATATTCAGGTTTTTTATTTAGAAAATCTACCACTTCCTCTTCCTTTATTATCCCATAATATATGGCAAGACTGATTTCATCCAATACCAATAAATCATACCTATGGAAATTATTTAATACCTTTTGCCATCCCCCTCTCACCACTTTTATATCCTTATCCGTAGGTCCTTCCTTTCCTATAAAGCATTCCCCACAATCAAAACATTCAATAATATTCTCCCTTATGCCAGAAGAATAGATACAATCTCTTCCAAACTGCCAAAAATCCAAATTTTCTACCTTCTGAGCAAAAAGAAACTCTCCTGTAAAACTATTACCTTTTACAAACTGTACAAAAAGTACCTTTAAGCCGTGTCCTAAAGCCCTTACAGCTTGCCCTATAGCAGAAGTTGTTTTTCCTTTCCCATCACCTGTATAA
>JAPYWU010000222.1 GCA_028276205.1 Dictyoglomaceae bacterium
AAGTAATGGGGATTATGGCTTTGTCATATCCAATACAGGTTCTGGATACAGTTTTAGGACACATGCATCTTTAAATAGGATAACTCGTTGGAATCAAGATCTTATAAAAGATGATTTTGGAAAGTATATCTATGTTAGAGATAATAAGAAGAAAATTTTTTGGTCCATACCTTGGAAACCTGTATGTGCAGATTATGAAAATTTTGAAGCCATATATGGTTTTGGCTACTCTATATTCAAAATAAAATATTATAATCTAAGCTTTGAATTAACTTTATTTGTTCCTTTAAATGACCCTTTAGAAATATGGTACCTTAAAATAATAAACGAAGATAAAGAAGAAAAAGATATTTCTCTCTTTACTTATCTTGAATGGAATCTTGGATCTGCACCAGATTGGCATAGAGAATTTCATAAAACCTTTATTGAGACTTATTTTAATAAAGAAAGTAATTATATTTATGCAAGAAAAAGATTATGGGAAATTCCCAACGAGAAAGGAGAACATTGGAATAGAGATTGGGATTATACAGCCTTCCATTGGATAAATTTTCCTGTAAGTGAAGCAGAAGGATCAAAGGAAGAGTTTATAGGAATGTATAGGGACTTAGTTTCTCCTAAGGCTCTTATTGAAGGAAGATTAACTAACACCTTTGGTAAATGGGAAGATGATATTGCATCTTTAAAAATTGATCTAAAGATTAATCCTTATGAAGAAAAATTTTTAATTTTTTCTCTTGGAGCAGTAAAAAATAATTCTAATGAAAATATTGAAAAAATTTTAGAAAAATACAATACAGAAGAAAAAGTGGAAAAAGCCTTAAAGGATGTCAAAAAGATGTGGGAAGATTTATTATCTGGTTTTTATGTAGAGACAAAAGATCCTGCTTTCAATATTATGAATAATTACTGGTTAAAATACCAAGCCATTTCTGGTAGACTTTGGGCAAGAACAGCATATTATCAATTAGGCGGAGCTTATGGATTTAGAGATCAATTACAAGATAGTCAGATATTTTTGTATCTTAATCCCCAAAAAACTCTTGATCAGATAAAACTTCATGCAAAACATCAATTTTCTGATGGATATGTTTATCATTGGTGGCATCCAATTAGTGAAATAGGGCATAGGAATGAGATATCTGATAATAGACTTTGGCTTCCATTCTTAGTTATAAGATATCTTAAGAATACAGACGATTGGTCTATCCTTAAGGAAATTGTCCCATATGTAGATGGTGGTGAAGGAACAATATATGAACATTGCTGTAAAGCCATAGATCTTAGTTTAAAAAAGTTTAGCCCGCGAGGTCTCCCATTAATAGGGAATGGTGATTGGAATGATGGGATGAATGCAGTAGGAACAGAAGGTAAAGGTGAAAGTATATGGTTGGGACATTTCCTTTATGGGATACTTATTGACTTTTCCTATGTAGCAAAAAGGGAAAAAGATTTTGAGAGAGCTGAATATTATATAAAAAGGGCAGAAGAACTAAAATTAGCAATTAATAAATATGGATGGGATGGAGAGTGGTTTATAAGGGCTTTTAAAGATAATGGTGAGCCAATAGGAAGTAAGTCATGTGAGGAAGGAAAAATATTTTTAAATGCACAAAGTTGGGCAATTATAAATTCTGCGGAAGAAGATAAAAAGGAAAAAGCTTATGAATCTATGAAAAAATATCTTTTTAGAGAATATGGTCCCTTACTTCTATATCCTGCTTATACAAAACCAGATCCACAAATTGGATATCTTACAAGATATGCTCCTGGAGTTAGAGAAAATGGAGGATTATATACTCATGCAGGATGTTGGGCAGTTTTAGCGGTATGCATAATGAAAGATAAAATTGCTTATGAGATTTATAAAAGTTTTATGCCTATTCATAGGGGAATGAATCCTGACTTATATCAAGTGGAACCTTATGTAACGTGTGGAAATGTAGATGGTCCAGACTCAAAATATTTTGGAAGGGGAGGATGGAGCTGGTATACAGGATCTGCTACTTGGTATTTCATATCAGGAGTAGAAGGAATCTTAGGATTAATTCCAACTTGGGAAGGCTTAAAAATTTCCCCTAATATTCCTGAAGACTGGAATGAAGTAAAGATTAAAAGATTTTTTAGAGGAAAAATTTATGATATCCACATAAGAAGAAGGGGAAAATTTGAAATCTTTTTAGAAGGAGAAAAAATAAATGGGGATACCATTAATTATCAAGGTCCTAAGGATTCTTTATTTGTAGAAGTAAGTATTTAAAGGGGGTGAGAAAAATTAAAAAATTTTTGGTCCTTTTAAAAATTAAAAATTTAGGAGGGTTTTCTATGAGAAGATTTCTGATGATTATTTTAATGTTAGTTTTTCTTGGATCTTTAGCATTTTCTTATGAATATGTAAATCCCTTGGATGAAATAAAAGGATTAAGTGATGATAATACAGGAGCCAAATTTGAAAAAAGTGTAGAATATGTAGCAGATGGAAAATATTCTGTAAAGATTATACCTTCAGGAAAATCTGATGAAACAAAAATGGCATTCCAAATATCAGGAGATATATTATCAAAATGGGTTGGAAAAGATTTACTAAAGATATCAGTCTTTATTAAAAAATCTGCGGAAACAAAACCTAATAAATTCTTCCTTGGAATGGCAGATGTAACTTCTGACTGGGCTTGGGTAGATGGTGTCTTCTCAGAAAGCAAAGTAGTGGATGGTTGGAACATAGTAGAATTTAAGCTTTCTCCTAAGATGAAAGATGTTAAATCTGACGGGAAGT
>JAPYWU010000223.1 GCA_028276205.1 Dictyoglomaceae bacterium
AAATAAAGGAAAATATATCCTTTTCTCCTACTTCTACTGAAGCTTTAAAAAGATTAAAGAGAAGATATGAAGTGCCTAGAAAAATTTTTCAAAAAGTCATTAAGTTCCTATACGAATACGACATTAAATATCCGAGTAGTATAAAAACATTAATGCCATTTGAGGTAAGAAAGAAAATTTTAGAGTGTTACAGGGAATCCAACGAAAAATTGTTTAGGGAATATTTTAATCAAGAAAACCTATTTATTTTATCTAAGGAGGAAGAAGAGTTTTACAAGGAGCAAGAAAGTATTCCTAAGGATGAAATAGAAAAACAAATAGAAGAAAAATATAGAAGCATTTTAGAATTTATAAAAAAGGAAAACTTTTTAGCAAGGACTAAAATATTTACAAATCAGGTTTTTGGGCAATCAAAATTTACCCGAGAGTTTATCAGATG
This sequence comes from Dictyoglomaceae bacterium, assembly GCA_028276205.1. Classification (GTDB taxonomy): domain Bacteria; phylum Dictyoglomota; class Dictyoglomia; order Dictyoglomales; family Dictyoglomaceae; genus Dictyoglomus. The sequence continues at coordinate 440 of JAPYWU010000223.1, forward strand.
TGGATTAATCAGTGATTGGGTGGGAGGATATGTTGGTGTTTGCAATGAAGAGAAAATTGCTGGTTGGCTACTGGATTTGAAAGACAAAGAACCTTACTTCTTGGTGAAGTTAAACGGAATGATAGTATATGTAGGAAAACCCAGCTTAGAAAGAGTTGATGTAAAGGATATATATGGTATAGATTGGAATGCTGGTTTTACTGTCTTTTGGAAGGATGTAAAGCTTCCTGAACAAATCTTGGCTCTTCCTGGCGATACAGAAATTGAGGTGGAAGTTGTCTATGAAAAAATAGGTTACATAATACCGGGGAATTACAAAAAACTACTTAAGAGGGATTTGGTTGCTAAAATAGAGGAAAGCAAAAAGCCTAAAGCGGAAATTAAAGAGGTGGTAGGTTTGGACAATAAAAAAAATTAATTTACATAAATCTGAATGTTGAAAAGCCGGTATCTGAAGATGTCTCTATCCAATCTAAAATATTAACTTGGCCAAAGGAGGAGTTACAATGAGACCCTACAAGAGTTGTTTAATTACTTTAATTGTCTCAATTTTTACTCTGTTATTAGTATCAATTGTTTCAGCTGAAGAAGTTTTATTTTCTATTGAACCAGGTAAAATCCCTTATTTAAATGAAGGAAAAATATTGGCATCTTGGAACCCCAAAGGACGACCAGAAACTCACTCTGAGGGTTTAAAGATTTATTTTCACGGGAAAGCAGAAGGATGTAGCTCTGAAGCCCAAAATGGTTTTGTAGAAAAATATACGAAAGGTGGTGAAACTTGTTATTTCCCTTCAACTGACAGAAAATTTTGCGACCCTAAGATAAAGACTGATAATTTATGTTCTTTTACATGTTTTAATGGAGGCATAAAAATGCGTACAGGTAGTGGTATTAGTAATGAGGGTTTACCATGTTTTATAAATACGAGAGATGCCGAAGGAATTGGCGGTGGAGTTAATGCTTACAATTTAGGCAACTATGTTAATTTTAAATTACCAGATGGGAAAATCAAATTAGATAAATATAAAAAATTTAAAATTATTGTTCAAAGTAGTGTGGAAAAAATATCATTAAATCCTACTCCAAGGGAAAAACCTATTCAGCCACATCAAAAGATTATGATAGGTTTTCAAAACCAATATTGTATTCAAGAAAAAAAAGATAAAAAAAGTTTATGCAATGTTAAGTATTCATTATTTCAATTTGTTAAAAGAGTTTCAGCTAAACCACATGAATGGAGAAACAGAGTATGGTTTGATCAAGGGCAAGGAGGGCTACCAATCATATCTATATTTTATAATGATCCTAACCTTGTAACTTTTTGTGGTGATACTCTCAAACATGAACCTTTTAAAGAGGCAATTTTTTGCTATGAAATATCTTGGGAAAAATTTTTGATGGGTTTAAAATCTATAGCATCAAAACATTATAACAAACCGATAGAGTCGATCACTCCTTCAGACCTTATATCTATATTTGGTACCCAATATGGAAACCCATCTGCATGGTATTTAGCAGTAGTAAGCTTTTCCCATGAAATTCATGATCCTTATAAGGATTATAATAACTATATAGAGGGAAGCATAAAAAAAATTACAGTTTTATATAAATGAATTTTTTTAAATTTACTGGAGATGAGTAACATGGATTTAATTTTACATATAGGTCATTATAAAACAGGTACTACTTCTATTCAATTTTTTCTACATAAACATAGAGAAATTTTATTAGAAAAATATAAATTGTTATACCCCCTAAGTGGTATACCTGGCAATAAAGAGATCTTTGGTCAAGTATTACTTGCTCCTCACTATTCAAAAAGTTCAGGCTGTGATTTTGATGAAGTAGTAAATTTATTAATTAATGAGATCGCAAGTTTAGAGCCAATTAAGGTTTGTATTTCTTCGGAAGAATTATGTGCTCACAATGCCACTGTTCATTTATTAGAAAGAATAAATTATCTATTTAAAAAAATAATTATCCTTTTTTATATAATAAGGCAGGATATTTTTGTAGAAAAATCATATAAAGAAAGACTAAAAAACAATAAATCAAAAATAACAAAGAATTTTCGCGAATCCATTAAAGATGTATTTAATTTACTTAAATATGATGAAATTATTAATAATATTAAAAAAGTTTTACATCCAGATATTCAAATTATACCTCGAATATATGACAGAGCCTTATTTCCTGAAGAAAATGTAATACTTGATTTTCTATCAGCCTTAGGGATTGATGAGCCAGAGGCTATGAAATATAAGATTGAAATGAACCCATCCTTAAGTCATATTTCAGCTTTAGCCTTAAGGAAAATTAATGAACAGT
>JAPYWU010000020.1 GCA_028276205.1 Dictyoglomaceae bacterium
ATTATAGGTACAGGATATATTGGACTTGTTACTTCTTTGGGACTTTCTAAATTAGGTAACAAGGTAATTTGTATGGATGTAGATGAGGACAAAATATCTCTTCTCAAAAAAGGGATATCTCCTATTTATGAAGAGGGGATAACAGAGCTCCTATATGAAAGCTTAGGAGAAAAAAGAATTATCTTTACAACTAATTTTGAAGATGTAGTTAAAAATTCTGAAATCCTATTTATATGTGTGAATACTCCTCCAAAGGAGAATGGTGAGGTAGATCTTTCTCAAGTAATATCATCTACAAAGTCAATAGCTAAATTTATTGAGAGAAGAAAAATTATAGCTATAAAAAGTACAATTCCTGTTCATGCTCTCTCAAAAATAAGAGAAATATTAAATAAAGAGGGAAAAACAGAAGGAGAAGATTATGAATTAGCAGTAGTTCCAGAATTTCTTAGAGAAGGCTCTGCTATAAAGGACTTTTTTAATCCATCAAGAATAGTAATTGGTGCTGAAAAGGAAGATGTTGCAGAAATAATAAAAGAAATATTTTCTCCCTTGAACTCTCCTATTATAATAACAAAGCCTGTATCTGCAATTCTCATAAAATATGCTTCTAATGCCTTTCTTGCCATGAGAATCTCTTTTATTAATGAGATAGCTAATATATGTGAAAAGTTTAATGTAGATGTTTATGAAGTTATAGAAGGAATGAAATACGATAAAAGAATAGGTAATGAATATTTAAATCCTGGAATTGGTTTTGGAGGACCATGTTTGGAAAAGGATCTTATGGGACTTATCAAGATGGCAGAAAAAAAGGAATACTCACCAGATTTTTTAAAGGCAATTTTGGAAAAGAATGAACATCAAGTAAGATATGTTATTTATAAAGTAAAAGAGGAACTTTCTGATCTTCTTTATGACTATACCATATCTGTATGGGGTTTAACTTTTAAGCCTGATACCAAAGATGTGAGAAATTCTCTTTCTCTAAGAATAATAAGTCTTTTAAAAAATGAAGGTGCATACATAAAAGCCTATGATCCCTTAGGAATGGATGAGGCAAGAAAGATTATAAATGATATTGAATATGGGAATGACCCTTATGATACAGCTTCAGGAAGTGATGCTCTTTTAATTTTAACTTCCTGGAAAGAATTTAGAGAAGTAGATTTAAAAAGACTTAAATCTATTATGAAAAGACCTATCATCATAGATGGTGTTAATATTTTAGATCCTCATAAAGTTAAGGAGATGGGCTTTATATATAAAGGAATAGGAAGAAGATAAGTTATGGAAATTGAAGGTTCTAAAATAAGGAAGCAGTGAACCCCCATTTATATTTTTTTACTTTGCTGGAGCAGGATTAAATTTAAGTCCTGAGGAAAGTTCAAAAGTTATCTGATGATATCTTTCTCCCCAATAACTTTTATCTCCTATAACTGTCTTTTCCTCATCTACTTTTCCATTTAATGTTCCAGTATAGGTATTATTGTTGATATCTAAAAGAAGTTCTACTTCTTTTCTTTGATCCTTTGATAGATCCAAAGTTACAGTTAAGTCTTTTAGATCTCCCATAGAATAATTTTGAGTTATTGTAATCTTTATAGGTTTTGAGGATTAATACTACTTAAAGGTATTTTAATCTGCCATATAGATGATCTGGAAGATAATAAACCATTTCCATTAAGATCTATAAATTCTTTGCTATATGTTTGAGCTCCCACATCAACTATTACAGTAAAGGATTTGGATTTTATTTTCAAATCTTCATTTCTTGCACCATAAGGTGTTAAACCTCTAATCTCTTTTATAGAAAGCCATAATTCTTTATCTTTGTATGCAGGTTCTTTTGAGGTATATTCAAAAAGTTTTGTATTATAGGAAAATCCATCCCATTCATAGATCTCTGCCTTAAATTTCTTTTTCCCAACAAGATAATCTATCTTTACATAAAAATAAAGATCTCCTGAGAGGGCACTTAATTCATTCTCTCCTTTTGTAGAAATTTGGAAATAAGTTTTAGAGATGGGATTTTGTAGAACAAGATTTAAACTTCCATTTACATAAAGTTTATCTTTTAAAATACTCAACTCTCCTCCGACACCTGCGCTTGCAACTTTATAATCTAATCCAATCTCTGCATTGGCTCCTACATCTACATATGGAGCTACAAAAGCATTACAAAAAAGAGGATCTAAGGTAGCTCCTAAGTCTAATCCAATTTTTCCTCTTAATCCAAAGGAGCCACTTACATTAAATGGTCCTACTGGAAAAGTTATAGGAAAACTCCAATCTACATTGTATTCAGACTTATCTTTGTATTTTACATTTGTTTTAAAACTTTTCCTCGATCTTTTTATCTCCAAGTATATATACTCTTGCATAACCTTTATGATAATTATTATTCTCTCCTGCTCCAATATCTGTTTCAACTTTAATTAATTCAGCCTTCTTTCCTAAAAGCCCTACTGTTGCATAAACAAAAGCATTTGAAGATACTTTTTTCTCTTCTCCTACATGCCTTAAGCCTCCCTACATTGACATTAAAATCATCATTACCCAAGGGTAATTCCCATCTTCTTTCCCAATTTAGATTTTTAAATTCTTTTAGGGGTTCTTCTGGAGTCTCTGGAGCATAGGGGACTATTTCTTTAAAAACCTTTCTTTGTATTTCAAAGTTTTGCCTTGGTATTACTATACGCTGTATAACTATCTCTTCTTCTTTATCTCTTAAGGAATAACCATAGGAATTTAATTTCTGTTCAATATCATTTATCTCTTTTAAGAAATCCTCTCCTGTAATCTTTCTTCAATCAGATAAAGTAATTATTTGACTTTTTGTGATTTTGAAAAAATCATAATTAAAGGGCTTAAACGCAATAGGTGGCTTTTTGATAGTAAATATTTTTGCACTTTTTGAATCTAAGATTATTGGTGTCGTAAGTTTTACAGTTATCTTGGAAATATTTTGAGAAATTTGTGGGAGGTTGAAATTTTACTGAGCACTTACAAGATTTATAGAAAGAATGATCCATAAAGTGATAATAATTAAAAGAACCTTTTTCAACTTTTTCCTCTATTTTTTAATATCCTCTAACTCTTAGCCACAAAACATTTTAAATTATTTTTCAAAAGAATAAAAAAAGGAGGTTTTGATTATGGAAAAAAGAGTGGCTATTGTTACAGGAGGAGGACAAGGGATTGGAAAGGCCATAGCCCAAAAATTCTTAGAAAATCATATCTCAGTAGTAATTGCAGAGATTGACGAATCCGCAGGAAAAGAAACAGAAGAAGAATATTTATCCTTGGGAGAGATAAAATTTATTAAAACTGATGTATCCAAGGAAGAAGAAGTCAAAAACATGGTAGAGGAAACAGTAAATACCTTTGGAAAGATAAATTATCTTATCAACAATGCTGGGATTGGAATAAATAAACATATATCAGAACTCACCTTAGAAGAATGGAATAGAGTTTTAGGAGTAAATCTTACAGGAGCCTTTTTGTGTAGTAAATATGCCTATCCTTACCTTAAAAAGGAGAAAGGAGTAATTATAAATATTGCATCCACAAGAGCTTTTATGTCAGAGCCAAATACAGAAGCTTATTCTGCTTCTAAAGGTGGAATTTATGCCTTAACTCATGCCCTTGCTATAAGCCTTGGTCCTGATATAAGAGTAAACTGTATAAGCCCTGGCTGGATTGAAGTGTCAGAATGGAAGAAAAAGAGTCTAAGAAAACCTGCAGAGCTTACAGAGCTTGATCATAAACAACATCCAGCAGGAAGAGTAGGAAGACCTGAAGATATAGCAAGTCTTGTCCTATACCTTATATCAGATGAGGCAGGATTTATTACTGGAGCAAACTTTATAGTTGATGGTGGTATGACAAGAAAAATGATTTATTTATAAAAGATTATTATTTCCAACTTATTATTTCTAACAATACTCCCTCAGGTCCATAGAAATATCCATACTTTCCATCTGGAAATTCTAAAGGACCTAAAATAAACTCTATCCCTTTTGTTTTTAAATATTCGTAAATTTTGTCTACATCTTCTACTAAAAACGCTATATGCTCAACTCCTCCCTTTTTACGATCATCCCATCTTCTTTTTTCAAAAAATGTGGGATTATCATCTGGATATATCAACTCTAACATAGAGTTTCCCATATTTAGGAATATAATTCTTGCTCTTTCTCCCTCATCATAAAAATCCATTTTTACATCAAAACCTAATATATCACGATAAAATTTTAAATTTTCCTCTACATCACTTATAATTATAGAAACATGATCAAATCCTTTAACTGTCATAAACACCTCCAAATATTTTATTTCCTTCCTGTAGAATTAATAAAAGGAAGCATAAAATTAAATAGTCCCCACCACCAAACTGGAGCCATATAAGAATTTTCACTGTTTGGAAAATTAGTCCAATAGTAGTTATCTTGGGCGCAAAATTTAAATGTTATAATAAATACTATAGAAGGCATTTCTTCCACATATATTTTTGTTGAATTCCATAATTAATTCTTTTGCCTTTTCATCTTCTGGAGGTATTGTATCATTTTCTCAATAATATTATCAATCTTTTTATTTTTTCACCTTATAAAATTTTTAGAGAAGGCAAGTTTACCAGAAGGCTTATAGTATGATGAGTGATACTGTTGAATTGCAAAATATATGTCAAAAGATGGTATGGTCCAATGAGAGCAAACCTCAAAATCTCCTGAAGATATTTTAACTACATAAATTATACTATCATAGGTTTCTACATTTACATCAATTCCAAATTTTTTCCACTGCTCAGCAACTGAAAAGTCTAATCTCATTCTCTGAACTTCATTAAAAGATGCAGATATTATATTAATAACCCAAGTTTTCCATTGGGAAGAAGCCACTTACCATTTTTGTCTCTTCTAAATCCCTGTTTTAAAAGTAATTTTTCTGCTACATCTGGTGCATATTTCCACCATCCTATACCAAATAAATTTCTTATATCGCCCTCATATACATATCCTATCTTTTTGAGATATTCCTTAAGTTTATATGAAATTTGAGAATCCCATGGAGCAAAATCACCTTCTAATTTGAAATCTGAGAGCCATTCCTTTGAAACCTGAAATTACTACCTCAGTTAAGTCTATAGCAAGTGCTAAAGCCTATCTAACATCTTTTATATTATAGGGATATTTTTCTAAATTGAAACCTATAGCTCTTGCCCTTACATCATACATCCATGCCCATGGAAAGTCTTTACACCATAATCTTGAATATTTATTAGATTTTCTTAAAACTTCCCATGCTTCTGGGGTTAGATCAAATATAAGGTCAAGTTCATGTCTACTTTATGCCATAATCTTTTTCTCATCAATCCCATAATATATAAAAAGGATAAATTTAGGAGTTGGCATTCCATAAATCTGTCCTACACTTGTTCTTTGCCAATCTTGTCTTCTTTCAAATAATCTCTAATATCCATTGATATCAAAACTTTTAAGTATATATGGACCTAAGGATATAGGAAAATAGAATTTATACTTTACGGATCTTTCTCTCTTTCAAATTTGTGCTTAGGCATTATATAGCATGTGTTATATACTAAGGAGGAAAATATATGATGAAAAGATGGCATAGGATTTTTAAACTCAAAAACTACTGTATAATTATCTAATTTATAAGCCTTTGATACATTTCTTAAAAAAAACTCACTATACGTAAGCCCAGTATTTTTAATATGATAATTTATGGTAAACACCACATCATCTGCAGTAAAAGGCTTTCCATCACTCCAATATATACCTTTTCTTAATTTTATTGTTAATTTTTTATAATCTTTATCATAAGAAGGTGATGATTCAACAAGTGAGTTAATAACCTTACCAGTCTGTGGATCAAGATACCAAAGAACATCAAGCAAAAGTTGATGAAGTCCGCCACCTTCTTCAATATTTCCTGGTTTCCAATAGTTAAAATCATAAGGATCTATTATTCTTCCCTTATGGTTGTCAACAATTAATACTTCATGACGAGGGATATCAGGTATACCTTGAGAGTTTATCTGAGAAATTAAAAGACAAAGTAATAAAATATTTAATATTAAAAACTTTATTCTACACATATAATTAAGACCCAAAAAGCTTATTAAAAGAAAAGTGTATCTTCTCTTTATTTTTCAATAGAAACTCCCTGTTTTTCCTATCTCTATATTGTACTAAAGCTCTTTGAAGTTTTCCCTCTTCATAAGTTTTTGCTACATATATTTTTTCCTTTCTATCAGGATGATACTCGGTATAAAAGGCACAAGATGCTGGAGTCAGTGGCAAGGGAGTATAATCCTGAATATGCTCTAAATAATGCCCCAATCCTTTTACATAAATGGCAAGATCCCATGCATCTTTCATTGTAGCTCCTGGATGAGAAGATATAAAAGTTGCAGAATCTCTTGTCATAGTACCCACTAATTTTCCATCTCTTAAGACTGTAATTCTGTCAGCTATCCTAAATACTTCTTCTAATCTATGAGATATGAAAATTACAGTTATTCCTTGTTCTTTAAGTTGTTGAATTATTTTAAATAACTTTTCAACCTCTTCAGGTCCCAAAGCAGATGTAGGCTCATCCATAATAATAATCTTTGCCTTAAAAGATAAAGCTTTTGCAATTTCTACCATTTGTCTTTCAGCAACTGATAAATTCCTAACAAGTTGTGAAGGAGAAATATCTGCCCCAATTATATCTAAAAGTTTTTTTGCTTCTCTCTCCATTTTTTCTTTATCTATAAATCCAAGATTTCCTAAGATACCATTTTTTCTTGATTCTCTATTACAAAATATGTTTGCTGCAACTGTCTGATTAGGTCTAAGGTTAAATTCTTGATAGATAGTACTTATTCCTAATTTTTGAGCATGATATGGATTTTCCAACTCTATTCTTTTTCCATCAAGATAAATTCTTCCAGAATCCTTTTTGTAAGCACCACTTAAAATTTTCATTAATGTAGATTTTCCTGCACCATTTTCTCCTACAAGTGCAGTGACTTCTCCTAAGTATGCCTCAAAATCTACTTTATCTAAAGCCTGAACTCCTGGAAATTCTTTAGATATACCCTCCATTCGTAATATTGGTTCCATTTAATGTTTCACCTCCAATTAAAAAAGGGGTATCGATTGGTAAACCCAAACCGATACCCCTTATATTTTCAAGTTTTAGAACTAAAAATTTTTAAAATGCAGGAGGTAAAGGAGTCTTGAAATCTTTTAGTAACCATGCTCTAATCATTGCATCAACATTCTTCTTTGTTATTATATCCATTCCAGAATCAATCCAATCTGGGAATTTTTCTCCCTTAACTACCCTACGATATAAAATGTCTATGATATCATATCCCCAGCCACAATATTTTTGTCCTACTAAACCACAAGGGTACCAGTGTAGAGAGATAAGTAAAGATAAAACTATGCCCTCAGCATCCTTATAATATCCAAGGATGGAGGAATGACAGAATAATATATCTAAAACTGCTAAAATTTTAGGCATATCAAGGAAACCTAAATCTTTCCCTAATAAAACTCCTCCTAATTTTGAAGATTTAATTGTTAAAGAGGCTAAAAGAACTGGCTTCAGGTATAGAATACTTAAATCATTCTTTGAAAGAAAATACTCTTTATCTTTCTCTGAGAATACTATTAAGTATGAATGGAATATTATTATGCTTTCCAAGAGTAAGATTTACTGTTTATTCCTATGAGCTTAACTCTACTTTTGGTTTCTCCTTTATTGTATTTGTTATTCTATGGCTAAGAGCTCATAATGTAAGAGGAAGAAGCATGTATTAACTTTTCCTGTTATACTTTTAGATGAGTTATTAAAGTCCGCAGGCCTTTTTACCAAGATTTATCTGACTTCCTTAAAAGTGGTACCTATGTCCCTACCAAGTGCCTTTTAATAAAAGAGTAATAAATCTCATAATAGTAAAATTTACAATTTTATTAGTTTTTTGATATACTTTAAATATGGAGAAAATAGATATATCTTTTGTTATACCTGTAAAAGATGAAGAAGGAACATTAGAGGAGCTTTATAAAGAGATTGTTAAAAATACAATTTCTTTAAATCTTTCCTTTGAGATTATTTTTGTTGATGATGGAAGCACAGATAATTCTTATGAAATATTAAAAGAAATTCATAAAAAAGATAAAAGGGTAAAACTCATAAAATTTAGAAGGAATTTTGGAAAAGCTTCTGCTTTATCCTCTGGATTTCAGAGAGCAAAAGGAGAGATAATTATCACAATGGATGCAGATTTGCAAGACGATCCTAAAGAAATTCCAAGATTTATTGAAAAAATAAAAGAAGGATATGATTTGGTATCTGGCTGGAAAAAAGAGAGAAAAGATCCTCTTACTAAGAAAATTCCCTCTAAGATATTTAATAAATTAGCAAGTATCCTTACAGGTGTAAAAATACATGACTTTAATTGTGGATATAAAGCTTATAGAAGAGAGGTGATTGAAAATCTTGAGATATATGGAGAGTTGTATAGATATATTCCTGCTCTTGCTCACAGTAAAGGTTTTTCTGTGACAGAAATTCCTGTTATTCATCATGAAAGAAAACATGGCAAATCAAAATATGGATGGGAAAGAATATTAAAAGGGTTCTTAGATTTGATAACAGTAATCTTTATTACTAAATTTTTAAAAAGACCTATGCACTTTTTTGGAGGAACAGGAATTATCTTTTTTAGTACTGGATTTATAATAAATCTTTCTTTAGTTATTTATAAATTCTTAACAGGAGCATTAATTGGCACAAGACCCCTTCTAACCTTAGGAGTTCTCCTTATGATTGTAGGAGTTCAGTTTTTATCAACAGGGCTTATTGCAGAGATGCTAAACAATATAACCCATGAAAGAAAAAGAGAGTATTTAATCTTGGAAGAAATTGGTTTTGAATAATATTTATCTTGAAAAAATATTAAAAGAGATACCAAGAATTTTAGGTCTTTTAGATAAAAATATTACAAGTCCTACTTTTGGCTGTTTTGATAGAAATTTTTGGCATTATAATATTAGTGATTTTCCATGTGTAAGATTTCAAGAGGCAGTTCTCACTCTTTCTCTCTTATATTCCTTGGATTTTCCTAATAATACCTATTTTCAGAATAATATTATATTAAGTTATATAAATGCTGGGATTAATTTCTGGTGTAAAATCCAAAAAAGAGATGGTTCTTTTGATGAATGGTATCCTAATGAGCATAGTTTTGTAGCTACAGCTTTTTCTTCCTACGCAATATCAGAAGCACTGCTTCTTTTAAAGGAAAAGATTAAAGATAAAGAAAAGATATTAGAACATTTAAGCCATGCAGGAGATTTTCTTATTAAAAATGAGGACTTTACAGCAGTAAATCAGATAGCTGGAAGTATTATTGCTTTATACAATATATATCTTCTTACCTCTGAGGAGAAATATAATCAAGGAGCAAAGACAAAGCTTGAAAAACTAAGAAATATTCAAAAAGAGGAAGGATGGTTTCCTGAATATGGTGGTCCAGATATTGGTTACCTATCACTTCTTATTGATTATTTAGCAAAATATCATAAGAAAACAAAGAATGAAAGAGCTAAAAAGATAATTGAAAAAGCTTTGGATTTTTTAGTATATTTTTCCCATCCAGATTTATCTTTTGGTGGAGAATATGGATCAAGAAATACAAAATATATTATTCCTTCTGGTATAGAATATTCTGCTCATTTTAGCAAGTCTGCAAGAATGATACTTACAACTCTAAGAAAAGCCTTGTCTTCAGATTTAAGTATTGGTCCCTATAATTTAGATGATAGATATCTTGCCTATATAGGATATACTTATATTCAAGCCTATTATGATTTTTATCATGGAGATTTAGAGTCTCCTATATATGAAAGGGAATTTTATAGATATTTTCCTGAAAGTGGGATAATTGTAAAAAGTAATAAAAATTTTTATGTAATAGGAAATCTAAGAAAAGGAGGAGCATTAAAGATAGATTTTAAAAAGAATAATAGATCACTAAGAGATAGTGGCCCTGTTATATGTATAAAAAATAAGATATATGCACCATCCTTGGATTCATATTCTCATATTCATGTAAATGAGAAATTTGAAACTGAGAATAAGCTTTCTAAAATTTCCTTTACTAAAATGACTCCTTTTAAGAATTTAATATTTAAACTTTTTCAAATCACATTTGGAAGGAATAAATTCATAGGTTTTTGGGTCAAAAAAATATTGAGAGATCTTCTTATCCCTTATAAAAAAAGGGGTAAAATTTTGGCTATCAGAAAGATATATGTGGAGGAAGACAAGATTGTGTTAGAAGATGAGATATTTAGCAAAAATAAAATAGATAGGATAATATTAGGTATTGAAAATCCTTATATCTTCATACCATCCTCCAGATATTTTCAAATTCAAGAATTAAATACTTATATGCATTTAATAGATATTAATAAAGCCCATGTTAAGATAAGGAGAGAGTATAATGTGGAAGGAGAAGAAAAATTTATTTATTAATCTTTTAAAATTAATTATTACCGCTGTTGTCCTTTATTTTATCTTTAAAAAGATTCCTGCAAGAGAAATATTATTATCTTTATCTTCTGGTAAAATTTATCCCCTTATAATCGCTTTTATTTTTGGTCTTCTCTTTTCATTTTTCAAAATTCTTAAATGGCATCTATTATTAAAAACTTTATATACTGAATCTTCTTTTTTAAAATCTATGGAAAGTTATTTTATTGGAATGTCTATTGGAATAATAACTCCTGGAAGATTAGGAGAAGTAGCCAGAATTGGAAATATACCTAAGGAGAAAAAATTAGAAGGAACAATGCTTGTTGTTTGGGATAAAATATTTGATGTATTAGCAGTATTAATACTTGCAATCTTTGGATTTTATTTCTTTTTTGGTCTATTTTTTGCTATTTTAACAGGGATCATAATACTAATGGGAATCATACTTTTTTTAAATCCTAAAATCTTAAAAAGAATAAAGAGGAGATTTCCTAAATTTGCTTATATAGATATAAAAGCTTTAGGAATTAACTTTATCTTATCTTTAATATCTTATTTTACTGTAATTATAGAAGTATATTTCATTACAAATGCTTTTAACAACTTTTCTTTTAAAAATTCCCTAATAGGATACCCCATTGTTATGTTAGCAAACCTTCTTCCAATAACTATTGGTGGATTAGGGGTAAGGGAAGGAGCTTCTATATACTTTCTTGGGAAACTTTCACTTCCTTCTGCTTCTGCCTTTAACAGTGCCTTTCTCTTATTCTTAATAAATACAGCCCTTCCTGCTATTATAGGACTTTCATATCTTAATAAGGGATTAAAAAATAGTAAACTATTAATTGTATTTATCACTTTTATTGGAGCAATTCTAAGGATATTTAAGATCTCTGAAAGGAGTATATGGCTTGATGAAGCTATTACCGCTCAAGTTTCTATGAGTGGAATATTAGGGATCATCTTAAATAGATCTCAAACAGGTATACATCCACCTTTATATTTTATCCTTATTTATTTCTGGACAAAGATTTTTGGAGATTCTGAATTTTCCCTCCGTTTTCCCTCATTTATTTTTGGCACACTTTCTATCTTTTTAATATATAAATTTGTAAAGAAAATATATGATAAAGAAACCGCTCTTATTTCTTCTATCTTATATTCTCTTTCCCCTTTCTTTATATACTTTTCTCAGGAAGCCAGAATGTATCCATTATTAATATTTTTAGGGCTGCTATCTTTGACTTATGTCTATGATCTTTCAATAGAGTTTAACAGGAAGAATCTATTAAAACTTTTAATTGTAAATTCTCTTCTCCTATATACTCATTTTTTCTCAACTTTACTTATCATATCTGAAAATATTTTTATAATCTTGTTAAATAGAAAAAATATAGAGAATATAAAAAGATGGCTTTTAATACAATTAATAAACTTATTAATATTCTCCCCTTGGATCTATGTGATATTAACCAGAAATACTCCTGAGATCTACCAAGGAGCTCAACCTTTATCTCTTAATTCTATTTTAGTTTCTTTTTATCAAATTTTCTTTGGATTTGTAAGAAGTTTCTTAGAAAGAAGAGGCCTAATCCCAATATTTCTTGTTTTATTTTTATTTTTTATCATCTTAGGAATTCTTCCTCCCAATAAAGATAAAAAAGGGCTTTTTCTAAATATACTCTATTTCTTTGTTCCATTTTTATCTCTTATTATTATCTCATCTTTTGGAAAAAGCTTCTATAGTAGTAGATACCTATCTGCCTTTGCCCCTGGAATCTTAATTTTAATGGCAAGAGGTATTAAAAAGATAAAATTGTATCCATTGATAAATATTTCTTTGATCTTTTTAGTGCTTATATATTCTATACTTAACACTTCATATTACTTAAGACTAAATACTCTTAATCGCCCTTGGAGAGAAGTAGTAGAATATATTCACAAAAATGCACAAGAAGATCATATAGTATTGATAAGTGAAGCCTACTACTATAGACCTTTTGAATATTATAATCGTGGAAAGATATCTTATATTCCTGTTAATCCAGATTTATTTTACCCTGAAAAATTAGAAAAGGAAATCTCAAATTCTAAAAGGGTTTTTCTTATACTATCAGATGAGAATCAAAGAACTTTAAAAATTAAAAACTGGCTTGATAGTACATATAAATATAAAGAAAAAAAAGAATTTTATAAACTAAAAATACATATATATGAATCTTAAAAGAAAGGAGATAATATGAAAAAGAATATTGGTATTATAGGTACAGGATATATTGGACTTGTTACTTCCTTGGGACTTTCTAAATTAGGTAACAAGGTAATTTGTATGGATGTAGATGAGGACAAAATATCTCTTCTCAAAAAAGGGATATCTCCTATTTATGAAGAGGGGATAACAGAGCTCCTATATGAAAGC
>JAPYWU010000224.1 GCA_028276205.1 Dictyoglomaceae bacterium
TAAAGGAGGAAGATATTCAAGTAGAAGTGGAAGAAAAAGATAATTATTATTATGTAAAAGTTTTTGTGGAAGATAAAGTATATAATTTAGTTTTAGATAGATCTCTTGCTATAACCTCTTTTGATTAGCCTTTTCGTATAAAAATACTGAGTCTCCTTCGTTTACACCTAAATTCTTTGCCACAATTTCACATTTTGCCTTAAGTAGGAAGAATATATTATAGCCTCTTCCCTCTAAACCCTCATAATTTGCTTGTCCTTTTGATATGATTAATTTTGAATTATAAAATATATCTTGATATTCTTTAGATCCAAGTTCAGGTGGCTTTCCTACAGATCCTGATCCTGTGGTAATTACTTTAGAGTACTTATTAAGTCCAACCTCTATTGCATCTTCAAGTATGGCATCGTTTATTATGGGATATTCATTTACCACACTTATGATGTTTTTTGTTTTAGATAATTCTTCTATCAGAATCCTATCAAATACTATTTCGCCTGCATTGTCCAAAAGATAAAGAATCACATCTGTCTCTTCCAATTCTTGTTTAAAATAGTGATAATGATCTATGGCAAGAGGTGTATTTATGATATCTTTAATATATTCCCTTAAATTTAATTTAGATATATCAAGGATGCCAAGATCAATTATATTTCCCGCTATAGCAACTTTTATAGCTGTATAAAGAGGGTCTTCAGAGGTTTCTACAATATTTTTAAGAGTATCATATAGCTTAAGGGCTAAGTTATTGTAATGTTTCTTTTCCTCATAATAGGGATCTTTAAGATCTGCCATCTCATAGATTTTTTTAAAGGTAAGGTAGGTATTATAGGCTGGGGATTCTGTGGGGGACAAAGTAGATATATACTCAGCAGTTTTTCTTATTATCTCAATCTTTTTTTCTTCAGATAAATTAGATCTCTTTAATGCAGAAAGAGCTTGTTTTAAAAAACATGGATAACAATCTAATTTTGTCCACATAGCATTTATTTTTTTACTCAATTATGAGGTAAAAGTCAATTAAAGTAATTTTAAAGAAGATTATTTTTTAAGTTTTTCATAAAGAATTAATGATGATTTAAAAAGTTCAGAAAATTTTTCTTTATCCTTTATATGTTGAGATATAGAGTTATCTCTTATATTTCCATGCACAGCGCTATTTCTTACTCCTTCCAAGGTTTTAAAAGTATTCTGCATCCATTCTTCTTTTAATATTTGAGGAATTTTATCCCTTATGAAATCTTTCCTATTTGAGATTTCATGTATATTACTAACTCCCGATCTTTTTAACATACATATGGTTATAGCCTCATATATTAATATGAGGCTTTTCAGATACTGATTTTTCTCAAAAAAGTATTTTGCTCTTTCTACCATACGATCTTCTAATAGTTCCTTTTCAAGAAGGGGTTGTAATTCTTTCTTGATATTTTTAGCACATACAACTTTGTATTCCTCCTTAATATTATCCAGTTTTGTAATAATGTCTCTTAATTCTTTTTGAGGTCTCCAATTCATCTCAATTTGGAAATAAATGTTTTGTGTATTTTGAATTCCGAGATTTTTTAGGATTTCAGGAAAGTATCCCGAATATTTATAAAGTTCATAAGAGGTGGACAGCTTGAATAGTTCATTTATAAAGTCTATTTTTATTACAGGTGTCACTTCCTTTTTCATTTCAAAGGCTCCATAGTATATATCTAAGTCTGCTATTTTTTTGAAATTTTTTATATACATTAAGGAGAAACTGAGGATAAAGGGCATAAATCTATAACCATGGGTAATATCAAGTATCATGAAAAGGTCATCATCAGGAAGATTTTTGATTAAAAATTCCACATAAAATTTGTAGTCTAAAGGGTCTGTAAGAATAAGCTCTATTCCTGGTATAAACTTAGAAAGTTTTTCTTGCCATTCTTTTAATGTATTTTCTGATATTCCATTTTTTTCTTCATCCCTTACTTTAATATAGAGTTCTTCTAAAATATCTTGATTCTCTTCTACAGTGTCTATGATTTCAGACCAGGAAGATTTATTGGTTCCAAAGATAAACCATTTATCTATGTTTTTCTCAGTAGATATATATCGATATAAGGCTGATCCGAAAAAGGCAGTCTCGTAGATTTGTCCATTCTCAAATTTATATTTTGTCTTAATATATCCTTTCCCATTTTGTCCTTTTCCAATTCCTATGAGTGATAGCAGTATATTTTTCATTTTTTATGCCCAAGCTTTTAAATAATCTTTTACATAATCTTCTATTTTCCTTTTGTGATCTTTATCAAGAATTTCTCCTAATTTATAAGATAATCTATAATTTTTGTAATCTTGATCTATAAATTCATATAGTAATCCCGCATGAGCATTAAAGTTTCTTTCCTGGTTTGAAGATTGATGTTTTGTTTCTATATTACCTTCTTTAAATATCTTTTTGAAGTTTTCCAACTCATTATCCAGTAATGTATATGAGCTGGTTTCTTTAAAATGATTCTTGATTATCTTTTCGTTAAAGTCTCTTAAGGTTTCTATTTTTACCCATTTTCTATGTTCTTCTATCTCTATTTTGTTCTCATATTCCTTATATATTTTATAAAAGGTTTCTAGAAGATATATGTAGATCCATAGCTTTCCCAAAGAGTATTCCATAGATAATTTTATTTCTTTAGTATTATCTTTTTCTATCGAGAAGGTCTCAATTAATTCTTTTATTCTTTTTAAAGTAAGTTTTTCATAGGATAGGGCCAATAATTTT
>JAPYWU010000225.1 GCA_028276205.1 Dictyoglomaceae bacterium
TTTTTCATAAATTTATTTGCTATGGATATTCCCAATATTTAGAAAAGTATCAAAAACAATAAAGTCCATCGGATAATAAATTAGTAATAAAGTAGTTCCCTATAAGAACCTTATATTTACAAAGCATATTTTTTCTTTTATATTATTACTTAAGATTAATATCTTCACTATAAAAAGAAAAATGACCATTAGTATGTATTATAAGAATAAGCAACTTAACTTTTGGAAAGAAAAGAACTTAGAAGAAGACTCAAGTGGAAAAGTTTCGATTCTTTTTAGAGAAACTATTCCTGAGATACCTTCTACAACATATGGTACATTTTCCATATATAAATAT
This sequence comes from Dictyoglomaceae bacterium, assembly GCA_028276205.1. GTDB lineage: Bacteria > Dictyoglomota > Dictyoglomia > Dictyoglomales > Dictyoglomaceae > Dictyoglomus. The sequence continues at coordinate 338 of JAPYWU010000225.1, forward strand.
CCTGCAAAATTTATCCCTCAGGTTATCGCATTTGTTTTAAAAAATTATGCAAAAACTGGAATGAAAATATTTGATCCTTTCGCAGGATATGGTACAGTAGGTATAGCTTCGAGAATTTATGGATATGACTATGAACTATGGGACTTAAACCCTATTATTGACGTTATACATAAAACCGCTACTCTTAAACCTTTTCCAATTGATCTTAATAGAATAATAATAACCATGAAAAACTCATCAAAAGAATTTATTCCCAATTGGTCAAATTTATATTATTGGTATCCTGAAGAATTTCTACCTACATTATTTAATGCATGGGGTTTTGTTCACTCTCTCCCCGAGAATATAAAATATTTCGTTCTGCTTCCATTGATAAAAGTTACTAAATATTTTTCTTATGATGACGAAAAAGTTCATAAGCTTTATAAGTCAAAATATTCAAAAAGAAAAATTGAAAATCTTTTAAAGGAAGACTGGAAAAATCAATTTTATTCAATGCTTGAAAAAGAGATATCTCTACTTTACAAAAAAATAGTCGAGTATAACAATCTTAAGCCTAAGGATGTTAATTATAAAATAAAAGCAGGTATAGACACTTTAGAAGAGGAGCTTGAATCAGAAATAAATATTCTAATCACATCTCCACCATATTTGCAAGCCCAGGAATATATAAGGTCTACAAAAATGGAGTTATTTTGGTTGGGTTATGATGAAAATTACGTAAGAGAACTTAGTAAAAAAGAAATTCCATATAGAAAAGTGAAAAAAATTGACATTTTCTCAGATAAATACTATAGATATAGAGAAAAAATAGAAGAAGAACATCTTAGAAACCTTTATGACCAATACTTCTATGCTATTTTAGACACTTTCACTAAATTAGGAAAAAATGTAACTGACTATATGTGTATATTTGTAGGTCCTGCAAAAATAAGAACACTTTCTATCCCTATTGATGAAATTATAATTGAACATTTAGTAAATTTTGGTTGGAAACACGAGATAACATTTGTGGATACTATTGTTTCACGAGTGATGTTCAAATCAAATATTAATCCTGCATCTGGCTTAAAAGATGATAGAATTTCTACAGAACATCTAATAATTTTAAGTAAAAAATGACTCCTATGATTTCTATTGACAATTTAAATTCACCAAAAAGGTTTAAAGAAAAAACGAATACTCTTATTCTCCAATTACTAGAAGAAATAAGAAATAAATATCATATAGAGTTTAATATGGAAGAATTAGGTGACCTTATTTTATCTACATGTAGAAGTAATGACTTTTATGTAGTAAAAACTATCGGTAGAAAGAAATTTTTAGACCCTGAAATGCTTATAAATTGGATAGAGAAAAAATTAATACCTAATACTTTGGTTATTAACTTAGATGATCCAGAAGTTATCAAATTATTAATTTTCTGCCTTGAGATAACTTTTAGAATGTTTGAGGGAGGAACAAAAGCAACAATAACTCAAAAAGGTTTCAGAGAAAGAAGGAGAACTTTTGAAACAATCTTAGTAGATCAATTTATAGGAAAATTAGGTGAAATTATGATAAAGAAATTTTTGGAAAGATTATTCCCTGTAAACATAGAATTAGATTGGGAAATATCAAAAGAGATCGAAAAATACAAAAATGATATCATTAATGCGGAAAAATATGTAAGCATAAAGACTTCTCCAGCTTTATCAGGAATATGGGCAGAGGCAGATATAGGATACGATTACGGTATTATGGTCAAATGTTCAATACCTTCAGGACCTATTTTACAGTTTTTTATTGAGGTATGTGGTTTCTCAAGATTATTAGATTTTGCATATGAAAGACTAACTTCCTATAACGATTTATTTAAATTTTATCTTGATAACCTGAAAGAAAGAATAAGATCTTATAAATGTGGAGAGATTAAAACATCCTTAAAAGGATTTATTTGTGGATACTTTAAAACTTCAGATTATGAACCTGTAGAAGAAGGCGAAATTTTACCATATTTAGGAAAAGTAAGAGAAAGAAGATATATAGTATCTATTAAAGATTTAAAATGGACGATTGATGATTGGAGAGATTTTTTAGAGGATAACAAGATTTTAAAATTAAAAGAGAAGAATTAATATGACAAATGAGGTTGAGGAAGATAAAATAAAGATTATTCTTGAATGTGCTATTTATACCCCTTCTGCCAGAAATGGCTAACCCTGGTTTTTTTACGGTAATTAAAAATAAAAATCTTCTAAAGTTTACTTTATAAGAGAAAGAGCTAAAAAAGAATCTTTTAATGTTTTTCATCATGCCAATACAGTAATAATTGTCTCAGGTAAAAATGGAAATTCTTCTTCCGTTGACTTAGCTTCTGCAACTCAAAATATACTTCTTTCAGAAAAAACCAAAGATAGAAG
>JAPYWU010000021.1 GCA_028276205.1 Dictyoglomaceae bacterium
TTCCTTTAAACTTATCTCCTACCTTTTCAATGACATTTTCATCTATATCAAGAATTAAGCCAACTAAAGATGCAGCCATAAAATTCTTTAGTAAAATACGATTCCATAAACCATTAGGAGAAGTATTTATAAAACCTTTTTGGTTCTTGATCTTGTAAATAAGTTTATTCTTATCAAAATATATTCCGCACTCTTTAATTGGATTTTCGCTAAAATATAGTTTGTTTACGGGGTAATTTTTGACTATTTCCTTAATAATATCTTGATCATAGTTTAAAATAGCAAAATCTTCTTCTTTTTGATTCATGAAAATTCTTTCTTTTGCCTCTATATATTCCTCCATACTACCATATCTATCTAAGTGATCAGGATAAATATTTGTAAAAACTGATATATAAGGTCTGAAATTTTCAATATCTTCTAACTGAAAACTACTTACCTCTAATACAAAGTAACCTTTATTCAAATTTTTTACAACGCTTATAAAAGGTAAACCTATATTACCAGCTACTATATTGTCTATCTTTGCCTCATTTAAAATCTCTCCTATCAAAGTAGTAGTTGTTGATTTTCCCTTAGTCCCAGTAACTGCAATAATGGGTACTTTTGCAAACCAATAAGCAAGTTCAATCTCTCCCACAATCTTTATATTCCTTTTTATAGCTTCTTTATAAATAGGATTTGTTTTTGGAATTCCAGGACTTAACACTAATAAATCAACATCTTGTAAAAGTTCTATAGGATGACCTCCAAAGAAGAAATCTATACCTTTTTCCTTAAGTAAAGGAATTACATCTTTAAAACTATCTTCTGTTTTATAATCATTTACAATTACATTTACTCCCTCATTCTTTAAAAATTCTGCAATGCTTAAACCACTTATACCAAGACCCAAAACTAAAGCCTTTTTAAAATTTAAATTTACATCCATAAAATAATTCCTCCTACAATCATAATGATATGAATTATATTAAACCTTGCTACTATCTTTGTTTCTTTCCAGCCTTTTAACTCAAAGTGGTGATGAATAGGACTCATCAAAAAGATTCTTTTCTTTTTCCATTTATAAAAGAATACTTGTATAAAGACGGACAAAGATTCTATTAGAAAAATACCTCCTAAAAAGATCATTAAAAGTTCTACTTTTTTTGTTACAGCTAATGCTGAAATTGCTCCCCCTAAGGAAAAGGCACCAACATCCCCCATGAATATTTCTGCTGGATGCATATTGTACCAAAGAAAGGCTAAAATGGATGCCATAATAACACTTATATATATGTTTATTTTTAAGGGAGTATGAGAAAATTTAAAAATTAAAAACGTTAAAAAAGTAATTAAGGTAGTTCCACCAGCTAACCCATCAAGACCATCAGTCAGATTAACCGCATTAGGTACTGCAATGAAAAGGCAAAAAAATAATATAAAGTAAATAATTTTTGAGTTAAATATAGTGTATAAGCCCCAATTTATCTTATAATCTGGAGTAAAAAATACCCCGTATGCAAAGAACAATATCAAGGTTAAAATAAAAGATAATAATATTTTTTTAAGAGGTCTTATTCCATAATCCTTATTTCTGAGTAATTTCAAATCATCAATAAGTCCTAATAATCCAAAAAGTATAGTTGATAAAGAGATAAAGAAAGTTTCTTTTATAAATAAAAAGGGTAACGAAACAATTATAAAAATTAACCCTCCCATTATAGGAGTCCCTGATTTAGAGAAATGGGACGATGGTCCTTCTTTTCTGATATATTTACCTATTTGTTTGTTCCTTTGAACTTTGATCCAATAATTTAAAAAAAATAATGAAAATATGAAAGAAATAATACTGAAAAATAACAATTCTTTCATATCTCCTCCTCAATAAAATTAATAAATCTTTCCATTTTCATAGCCCTTGAACCTTTAATTAAAATAATGTCGTTAGGTTTCAAAATTTGTCTTAAAAAATTCTTTATCTCCTTTTCATCTTTTGTATAAAAAATCTTATAACCAATAATGTCTTTTAATTCACCCTTCATATCATCAATAGCCTTAATAAATTCTTCTCCATAAAACAATAGATAACAAAAATCCTTATCTATAGCATACTTTATTACTTCTTTATGGGCAGGAATGCTGTATTCTCCAAGTTCTAACATATCTCCTAATAATAGGATTTTCTTACCAGATGAAGGCAACATATCTAAATACTCAATAGCTGTTTTAACAGAATCAGGATTTGCATTATATGTATCATCAATTGCTTTAATCCCTTTATATGTAATTTTAGGAGTCAATCTCTGCTTGGGTAATGACAAATCAAGATTATCAAAAGAAAAATTATTTATAGATTGGGAAGCAAAAATCCACAAAACTCCAAAAGCAGAAAGGACATTTCTATATATGTTTATGGGATATGAAGGTAGTAAGATATCAATCTCATTTTTATCTGGAAAATTTATTGACATTCTTACTTTATCATCTAATTTATCTAAAATTTTCCCTTTTATATTACTTTCTTCATTAAACCCATAGGTATACTTATTAAGTTTTAATTTTTCAAAAATCTGCATACTTAACTCATCATCTCTATTTAAAAGTGCATAACCATGATCACCGATATAATCAAAAATTTCAGCTTTTGCCTCCATAATTGCTTCTTTAGAACCTAAAATTCCAATATGAGCCCAACCTATATTAGTTATAACTCCTACATCAGGTTCTGCAATTTTACTTAATTCTCTAATTTGTCCTTTACCTCTCATAGCCATTTCTAATACTAAAAAATTCGTATCTTTCTCTGTTTCTAATATAGTTAGTGGAACTCCAATTTCATTATTATAATTTTCTATACTTATATTAACTTTTCCAATCTTACTTAACAATTCACCAATTAAATTTTTAGTAGTAGTCTTACCGCTACTACCTGTAACTCCGATAACCTTTGCCTTAATCTTTTTCCTATAATAATTTGCTAAATCTTGTAAAGCTATAAGAGTATCTTTTACCTTTATAACAATTACTTCTTCTTCTGGAATCTCCAAATTTCTACTAAAGATAAAGCCTTTTGCTCCTTTTCTTATTGCCTCATAGATAAAATCGTGTCCATCAAACTTTTCTCCCTTTAACGGTATAAATAAATCCTCCGTTTTAATTGTTCTTGAATCTATAGAGATACTATTTACTATATCTTTCAAATTCCCTTTAATTAGGGATCCCTTTGTAGCTCTTAGTATTTCTTCTACAGTAAGATTAAGCCTCATGTTTTGATAAGCGCTCCCTTATATATTTTCTTGCCACTTCCTGATCACTAAATGGATATTTCTGAGTTCCTATAATCTGATAGTTTTCATGCCCTTTACCAGCAATTAGTACAGTATCATTTTCTTTTGCTATTTCTATGGCCTTTTTTATTGCCTCTTCTCTATTTTCTATTATTTCATAATTTTTAAAACCCACTCTTTTAACTCCTACCTCTATGTCTCTAATAATTTTTAGAGGATCCTCAGTTCTTGGATTATCTGAAGTTATTATCACATAATCAGATAATTTAGCAGATATTTCACCCATTTTATCTCTTTTTGTAGGATCTCTATCTCCACCACACCCAAATACCACAATTATCCTTCCTTTAGTAAACTCCTTAATCGTTTCAAGAACATTAAGTAATCCGTCTGGCGTATGAGCGTAATCAACAATAACATTAAAATCTTGTCCTTCTTCTATAAACTCTAATCTTCCCTTTACTCCTTCAAAAGTAGCTAAATATTTAGCAATATCATCTAACTTTTCACCACTTGCTATTAATAAACCAACAGCAAAAAGAAGATTATAAATATTAAATTTTCCTCTTAATTTGGTAAATAACTCTATTTGACCTTTAGGAGTAATAGCTTCTATAAACATTCCCATTTTATCTATAAAAACTTTTTTAAGAGCTATATCCGCTTTCTCATCATATAGAGATACCCAATAAATTTTTCTATCTTTCAAATTTATTCTTCCTGTCCACTCATTATCTTTATTTATAATTCCAAAGCCATCCTGCTCTAAATAATTAAAGATTTTCATTTTTGCATTAAAATACTCTTCCATAGTTTTATGAAAATCTAAGTGATCTTGAGTTAGATTAGTAAATATAACACCCTTAAATTCCAATCCTTCTATTCTTTTCAGAGCTAAAGCATGAGACGATACTTCCATAGAAACATATTCTATTTTTTTATCTACCATCTCTCTAAGAAGTTCCTGAAGTTCATGAGGTTGTGGGGTTGTAAAATTGGAAGGATAGATCTCATCATCTATTCTATAATCTATAGTACCTATAAGACCTGATTTATTACCTTTTGATTTCCAATAATGGTAAATTAAATTTGCAGTAGTAGTCTTTCCATTAGTTCCTGTAACTCCAAATATCTTTAAATATTTATTTGGAAAATCATAAAAAGAAGAGGAAAATATCCCAAGCACTTTAAATATATCATTCACTTTAATATAAGTTATGCCATCTCTTATTGAATGATTCAAATCCCCATTGTAAAAAATTATTTTAGCACCATTTGATATTGCATGATCAATATACTTTTTCCCATCTTCTTTAGTTCCTGGCAAAGCAAAAAATACATAACCATTTTTAACCTTTCTTGAATCCACACTAATACCTTCTACATATAGAGAAGTTCTTCCTATAATATCAATTATTTCATCTTTAAAATAACTTAATATATCCTGCAAATTTTTCAATTTATTAACCTCCCATATATGGAGAGTTTTTTTACAATCTCACCAAATATAGGTACTACTGTTTCTCTTGCAAACCTACCTTTCTTTGGCTTATCTAACATAACAAGAATACAATATTTTTTATCATCTAAAAAGAGGTAACCTAGGAAAAAGTGATTATAAAAAGATGTATATCCAAATTTTTCTGAAACTTGAGCAGTTCCTGTTTTTCCTGCTATTTTATAATTTAAATTGGAGAGGGTATTTGCAGTCCCTCTTTTTACTACTTGAAACATATAATTTAAAACTTGCAAAGATGTATCTTTAGAAAAAATTTGTCTATATATTTCAGGTTTGGATGTATATATAGTTTTATCGTTATTTTCTATTTTCTTAATCAGTTTGGGTTTTAATAAAAATCCATCATTTCCCGCAAAACTAAGAACCCATAACATTTTCAAAGGTGTCATACCAATACCATGCCCAAAACCTATCGTACCATGCGTAACAATACTACTTTTTATATCAGGTACAATTGTATCCCCAGAAAAGATCTTCACATCTAATGGTATATCAGAATCTAATCCTAAGAGTTTAAAATATTTTTCCCAAATAGATACGGGTATCTTTTTTGCTAAATAATAAAAATATATATTGCAGGATTTAACTAAAGCATCTTCTAAATTTACCACCCCATGAGATTCTGTACATCTTACTTTATAACCATCAACTATTTCTTCTCCTTTACAATAAACAGAAAAATTTAAATCTACCAATTTTTCTTCTAAAGCAATAGCAGTGGTGATTACTTTAAATAGAGATCCAGGTTCTAAAACAGTATTTAAAGGATTTCTAATCTTATTATTCTGTTCTATTATTTCATCAAGACTTTTATTTAAATCTATTTCAGGAAGAGTAGATAGAGCAATGATTTCCCCTGTATTTAAATCCATAATTCCACCAAAAGCCCCATCTGCATCATACTCTTTCATATATTCTCGTAAGTACATAGTCAAAAGTTCTTGAAGATTCTTATCTATGGTAAGACAGATATTAGAGCCATCCCTTAAGTAAGAATCAAAGTAGGCTTCTAATCCTGACAGACCTTGATTATCAACCCCCACAAATCCAATAAGATTTGAAATTCCTATTCCTATAGGATAAGCCCTATAAGGTTCTTCTATTAAAATAATCTTTCTATTATCAACATATTTCTCTATTCTTTTAACCTCTTCATCAGAAAGCATTCTTTTAACCCAAACAAATTCATATGGAAGATTTATTTTTTGAGAGAGTTCTTTTGATGAAATCTTAAGATTCCTACATAGTATGGATATTAATTTATTTCTTTCTTTTCTCTCTATACTTTTAGGATTAATAGCTAAAGATTTTCTTTTAATATTAAATACTATCTCTTCACCATTTCTATCCAATATAATCCCTCTATCTTTTGTCCTTGCTTGAGGGTAAGATATCCCCCCTCCTAATTGGAGGATAATAATAAATATTTCAATAAAAAAAATTATAATAATCCAAAAAGTTAAAAATATTCGTGCCCTTGTAATATTCATAACAACTTATATTATCACATTTATTGTTCTAAAGATGCTGCATAGTATTTTTCTCTTATTACCTCAGCTACACTTCCATTATAAATTTTTATTTCTACCACATTTTTAGGATAAGTTAAACCTAATTTTTGAGCCTTTTCTTCTATATTTTTAATATTTAAAGATGACTGAATCTTCGATTCCAAGTATACTTTTTCTTTTTCTAAATTATCTATTTCTCTGTTTATTTTTGCTATTTCACTTTTAAGAGCTGAAACTTTTACATTTAAAAAAACTGTACTTAAAAATACTAAAAAAAACAATATAATTACCCAAAATTGTTTCAACTTTCCACCCTCCTTTCCCCCACTCTTAACTTTGCACTCCTCGCCCTCTTATTATTCTCAATCTCTTCTTTTGAAGGTACTACTGGCTTTTTAGTAATAATCTCAAATTTATCTCTGTTATTCTTTAAAAAATTTTTTACAATTCTATCTTCTAAGGAATGGTAGGTTATTACTACAATTCTTCCTTGTGGATTAAGAATATTAGGTGTGATTTCTAAGGCTCTTTCTAAAATATCTAATTCTTTATTTACAGCTATTCTCAATGCTTGAAATATACGGGTAGCAGGATGCCTTTTATAATTTTGGGTACTCTTACCTATAACCTCTAACAAATCTCCCACATATTTTAATGGTTTTACTTTTCTTATCTCTACTATTTTCCTTGCTATTTTAAAGGCATTGGGTTCCTCACCATATTTATAAAAAATTTCTGCAAGCTCCTCTTCAGAAAAGTTGTTCAAGATATACTCAGCTGTTAAAGAGTCATCTTTAGAAAATCTCATGTCTAAGGGTTCCTCAGGCCTTTGAAAAGAAAAACCTCTCTTACTTTTCTCTATATGATACGATGAGAAACCAAGATCAAATAAAATACCATCAACTTTAGCTATATTTAGATTTTCTAAAACTTCTGGAATCCTATCATAGGTTGTGTTGAAAAGTAAAAAATTATCTCCATAATTTTTTAATCTATTTTTAGCTATTTCTAAGCTTTCTATATCTCTATCTATACCTATCAATAACCCAGTCCTATTTAATTCTCTCAATATGGCACTACTATGTCCTCCAAGCCCACAAGTAGCATCAACGTAAATTTTTCCAGGGGTTACCTTGAGGTAATATAAAACTTTATCCAGCATAACTGGTTTATGTATAATTTCTATCTCTTCCATAAGTCCTTTATCTTTTCATTTATTTCGCTCATATTATTTATCAAATCTTCTTCTTTATTGATTTCTTTCCACTTTTCCTCTGCCCAAATTTCTATATGTCTTCCAGAGCCAACAATCACCACATCCCTATTTAGTTGGGCATATTCAATAAGAAAAGAAGGAATGAGAACCCTGCCTAACTTATCTGTTGTAACTTGTACTGAGCCTGAAAACCAAAATCTACATAGTCTTCTTATGGAATCATCCGTAGGAGAAAAACTACTTATTATCTCTGAGAAATTATTCCAATCTACTATACTGTAAATGTTTAAACATTTTTCAAAGCCTCTTGTTATATAAAATGTATCACCCAATACTTGTCTAAAAACAGTAGGTATAACTATCCTTCCTTTCTCATCTAAAGAATAATGATATTCTCCGCAAAACAATTAATTATCCCCCACAAGATTTCCATTTTTTTCCACCTTTTTCCACAATTATACAATGTAAACCCTAACAAATAGAAATAAGAGTTAAATAAGATAAAATAAGGGTTTATTGAAATTGGTTAATTTGAGGTTTAACATTTGTTCAATTTTTGTTTAATAAATACAAGAGGGAAGAAGCAGACCATAAGCCGAATTCTGTTCCCCCGATAAGGGGGCGGCAACCATCTATCTAGGGTAAGAATTACTTCTTACCTCAAGCGGCCAACCCGAGGGTCGGCGGGCCACCTCAACCCCTCCTATTTGGCCTTGCACCGGGTGGGGTTTGTCAAGCCAGGAAGGTCACCCTTCCTGCTGGTGAGCTCTTACCTCACCTTTTCACCCTTACCCATATAAGATCTTTATTAACCTTATATGGGCGGTCTGTTTTCTGTGACACTTTCCTTCAGGTTACCCTGACTGGGCGTTACCCAGCACCCTGCCCTGTGGTGTTCGGACTTTCCTCGGAATCTTTAGATTCCGCGGTTGCCTGGTCTACTTCTTCCCTCTCATACAATTTAGTCCAAGGTACAACTTCAAAACCTCTGAATCCTTCTTTTCTAACTATTTTCCAGTAAGGCACTTTATATGTTATTTTTCTCTCGTATCCACATTCACAATACAAAGTCTTTTCTTCTATTCCATCCTCAATAGTTGTTGGAGCTTTAATTAATTTATAACGTGTAAGCAAAACTTTACCGCATTTAGGACAACGAGGAGTTGTTAAATATTTAATAACTCTATCACCTATATATAATATCAAAATTGCAAAAACTAATAATAATATTAATCCCATAAACTTCCTATCTTAACAATATTATTCCAACCATAAAATTCTACCACAATTTGGACAATTTACAATATCACCCTTTTTAACCTTTTCTAAAACAGCTTTAGGTATCGAAAGTCTGCATCCTTCACATATTTCTTTATTTATAACTCTGGCAATTGCTCTACCATTTTTAGACTTCAATAAGTTATCAAACTCAATCAAATCCTCCTCAGGTATTTTAGATCTTTTTTCAGAAATATCATTAGCTAAGTTCATTATCTCTTCTTTAAGTGAATTTATCTCCTCTTCTAATATTTTCTTCTTATTTTCAAACTCTTCTCTCAATTTTTGTAATTCTAAAGTTACATCTTTTTTCTTTGAATCTATTTCTTCTGACTGAATCATTAAATTTAATATTTCATCTTCAAGATTATTAATTTGCTTCTTTAGATTTTCAATTTCCTTTTCTACATGCATTACCTCTTTAGGATTTTTCAAAGTTAGGCTTCTTTTTTCCTCTTGAGATAGTTTTTCCCTATATATTACAACCTTATCTTCCTTTTCCTTTTGCTGATCTTTAACTAACTTAAAATTATCAATGATTTTTTTTAACTCCTCTTCTTTTTCATTAATCAATTTAAGATTATCATTGATATAGTTTTCAAATTCTGATTCTAAATTTTTAAGTCTTTTTTCATAATCTCTTAGTTGTAAAACTAATTCTTGAATCTCTAATAAACTTGGTATTATTTCTCTTCTCATACCTTCTCCCTTTAAAACTTATTATTTATACTAAGTATACCATTTTATTATAATCTATTCCTTTCTTATCCAAACTGTCATAGGTCCTTTTTCTCTATTTGCCCATGCATAATATGGTATAGTTATAAACTCTACCTCTTTTTTGTTTCTTTCTACTTCTTCTTTTGGTAAATATAAATTGTTCTCCCAAATCCTACTGTCTACAATTTTTCCTTTGCCTTTTATTATAACTATTCCTTCAAGAATCTCTGATGGCTCTGCTTTTAAATTATAATCTGCAATTTCCATATATTTTGGGTCTCCCCATGGATTGTCTACCTGCTCCATACAGTATACAATTGGTCCTCTCTTTATCGCCACCTTCCCTACATTATCTTTTACCTTTGGATGGCTCTCTATTATTTCTATCTCCATTGGTAATTCTAAATTTATTTTGTCCCCTTCTTTCCATTGATTCTCCATCTCTATATATCCATTCTTTACCTCCTTTGTATTTATCTTATTTCCATTTATTTTTATCGTGTAGCCTTTTGCCCAGCTTGGTATCCTTAAAAAGATTTTGTATTCTCCTTCTGTCTTTATCTCAAATTCTATATTCCCTTCCCATGGATAATTAGTCTTCTCTATGAGTTTTATCTCTTTATCTCCCCATGGAATTTTGGCTTCATTCTCTCCATATAAATGAACCCATATACCTTCTTCTGATGTAGTATACATGTATCCTGGTATTGATGCTATTAATCTTGCTATGTTTGGTGGACAACAGGCACATGCAAACCATGGCTTCCTTCTATGTTCGCCATTGTCTTCTAATGGGTTTACATAAAAGTATTCTTTACCATTTAAAGATATTCCTGATAGTAATCCATTGTATAATGTTTGTTCCATTATATCTGCAAATCTTCCTTCTCCTTTTGCAAGTAGCATCCTAAAATTCCACATAAAACTTCCTATCGCTGCACATGTCTCTGCGTATGCTGTATCATTGGGTAGTTCGTATTCTTCTCCAAAAGCTTCTCCTTCATGTCTTGCCCCTGCTCCTCCTGTTATATACATCTTTCTTTCTACAAAATTTTTCCATAATCTTTCTAATGCTTCCATTAGCTCTTTTTCTCCTGTCTCTAAGTAAAGATCTGTGGCTCCACAGTTTAGATATAAGGCTCTTACTGCATGTCCTACAATCTCGGTAAGTTCTCTGAATGGTTTGTGGTCTATGTGATATGTTTCTCCTCCTATTAGTCCTTTTCCTCTTTCATCTATGAAAAATTTTGCAAGATTTAAGTATCTTTTGTCTCCTGTTTCTCTGTATAGTTCTACAAGTGCCATCTCTATTTCAGGATGTCCACATGTGCCTTCTTTTTTGCCTGGACCAAATACATTGTCTATATGGTCTGCAAATCTTTTTGCAATGTTTAACAAAGTATCTTTCCCCGTTGTTCTGTGATGTGCTATTCCTGCTTGTATTAAATGTCCTGCACAATATAGTTCATGCATGTCTTTTAAGTTTGTCCATCTGTCCTTTTTTCTTTCAAAGGTAAAGTAGGTATCTAAATATCCATCTTCATCTTGTGCTTCCGCTACTTCTTCTATGGTTTGATCTAATATCTTTTCTAAATTTTCATCTCTTCCATAAGATGCAAAGGAAAATGATACTGCTTCCTGCCATTTATATACATCTGTATCATTAAAGAAAAAGCCATAATAGTCCCCTTTTACTTTTCCTGCTGCCCTTCTAAAGTTGTACAATCTTTGTGTCTCTTCTAATAGTCTATATTGCTCTGGTAATGTGACATCGTGTAGTATTTTTATTCTCTTTCCCCAAAAACCAGATACTTTTACAGAGGATATAGGTATTGTCTTTAATTTCGCATATGGACTCTTTGTAGTATCAATTACAAAACTTCTATCCATCTTTTCTTCCCCTTCTTAATTAAATTGGAAAAATCTTATCAGCCTTTTCTTTAATTATTCTACAGCTTTCCATTGTCTTGTCAAAAATCTCCTTAAAAATTTCATGTGGTCTTTCTCTAATTACTTTAACTCCTTTCTCTATAATTTAGATTTATCTAATTTTTATCATTATTTTCTACTTGTAGTTGCTTTATATATTTTAACTAAAAGTAGATAAAACAATTGAAAACTCAACAGAGGCATTAACAGAATTAACAAAAACAATAATTGAACTTCAGGAATTAATAAGATCAATTTCAACTAAGAAGGATTAATAAAATGAAAAATTATTTTTAAAAAGCTCACAAGGAAAAAATCTTGTGGGCTTTTTTATTTAGCAAAAAAAATCTTTATTTTTTCCACCAATCTTTAAACTTTTCTGCTTTTATTTTAACTATTTCAATTGCAGATTTTAAAAAGATATAAAAACCTACTAAAAGCAAGATAAGGCTTAAAAAAAGTCCAACTTCCCCCACATAAGCTAATAACAGAGGCCAAATTATAATACTTACAATCATTAAAAGCCCTGCAATTGCTATTCTTTTATTTAACTCTTTTTCTTTTGCTTCTAAATCTTCTTTCATATATATAACCCCCTTTCATTTTTATTATATAATGAAATCTAAAAAGATTTTATTAGGGAGCATAAGAGGTAGGAAAAGAAGGGGAATAAAATTGAATAGTTATCATGTATTATTTATTGATGAAGTTGGAGATCTGATGAAGAAAATATTTTGTTTATTTTTGGATAAGTGATACTAAGCATATTTTCACCTTTATATATAAAGTAAATTAAAATTGTAATTTAATTTTAACAACATAAAAAGTATTTATCAAGACTAATAACCTTTTTAATAAGTGTGAAAGCTTGCGCTCTCGCAACTTTTTTTAAAATCTATTCCCACCCACCGCCCCATTTTTTATAAATCATTTAAAACTTTTAAAAGTAGTGGTTTTAATTTAGGAATTTCTTCTTTTACTACTAACCAGACTGCGGAAATATCTACTGTAAAATAGCTATGAATAAATTTATCTCTCATTCCTGCCATATCACGCCATGGAATGTCTGGATACTTATTTCTTATTCATTAGGAATATTTTTTGTTGCTTCACCGATAACTTCAATGCATCTTAAAAACTGCATCATAAGTTTTCTTATCTTCAGCAAACTGCTCAAATTTTAAATCTTTAACATATTCTTCAGCCCTTTCCATGTATTCAATGATATCTTTAATATAGATTTTTACGTTTCTTTTCATACGAAAGTAGCCTCTTTTATAATAATTTCTCTTAATTCCTCTCTAATATTTTTCTTTAGGACAAGATCTACTTTTATGCCTAAGATATCAGAGAGATAGTTTTCCACTGAGACTATATGAAGTAAGCTTACTGGTTCTTCAAATTCAACTAATAGATCAAGGTCACTTTCCGCTTTCTGTTCTC
>JAPYWU010000226.1 GCA_028276205.1 Dictyoglomaceae bacterium
GTATATATCATTTCGTTTATAGGAGTAGGCTTTCTAATGATTTTCTTTATTCACTCATCTAAAAAAGAATCCTCTTATGCAGAAAAGTATTGGTCTATATATCCAGGAATTATTCTTACCTCTTTTGGTATTATATTAGGCTTAATATCAAAATCTCCAGAATACATAAGATATTTATTCCCTATACTTCTTATAGTTATTGGTGCTTTACTACTTTTACGCTCTTTAAAATAATTAGGTTATCCCAATATTATATATTTCAAAAAGTAAACGCCAAAGAAAACAAGAGAAAAAGATGCCAAATACAATATAATCTTGTATAGTCTCTTCCAAAAAGGAAGAGATAAACCTTGTCCAATAAAACCAATAAAAATATACCATACAAAATCAGAAAGAATATGGCCTATATAAAAACTTAAAATTCCCAATATAAAAAAACTCCTTGCCTGTCCGAGAAAAGTTACTCCTACTGTAATCCACCATATTAGCCAATAAGGATTTGATAAAGAAACAAGAGCACCTGCTAAAGGAAGAGAAATCTTTACAGGATCTGAGTTTTTTATATCTAAATTACTTTTTATAAGAGAGACA
This sequence comes from Dictyoglomaceae bacterium, assembly GCA_028276205.1. Lineage (GTDB taxonomy): Bacteria > Dictyoglomota > Dictyoglomia > Dictyoglomales > Dictyoglomaceae > Dictyoglomus. The sequence goes on from JAPYWU010000226.1 coordinate 592, forward strand.
AATAAAGATACTCCCATATAAAGTAAAAATAAGCTACCTAAAAAAGAAAAACTTTTCACAAAGATTGGATTTTGAAGAAAAGGTTGTAAGCCTAAAAGTAATAGTAGAATAAGAATACCTTCTAATATGGAATGACCAAATACTATTTTTATAGAGTCTTTCCAGCCTTTTAGGCTACACTGGGTAATTACCATGGTCATCATTGGTCCTGGAGCTGATGCTCCTGAAAATCCCACTATAAAACTGGTTATAAATAAATTAAGTATTCCCGTACTCCTCACCACCTTTAATAAATCTCATATAAGTTAAATTTTAATAACCTTATAAGAATTTGGTTCTAATCTGATATTTATCTCTTTTTCCTTAGTCTTTAAGGTTACATTAGTTCTGTAAGGCAAAAGGGATTCCAAAATACAAAGGTCATTATCGTATAAAAACATGCATATTTTTTCGTCTCCTTGTAAATAAATTCCTATTTTATTTAAGAATGTTTTCCTTATCTCATTAAGTATTTCTATAGGTAATAAGTAGATATCTGAATAATTATCAGGAATATTTAGAACATAGATCCTTCCCTTTCCATAAAAATCTCTAAGAAGAATAGGAAAATTATTTTCTCCATTAATTCCCACAATTATTGGCCAAGAAGAGTTGGTGTGATACTCAATAACTGGGAAAATAATTTCCTTACGAGAATATACATATTTACTAAAACCACTCATAGCAGGATCTATAGCAAATAAGTTTAATAATACTTTTTTATCTGTATATCTTATTGATGTAAACTCCTCCATATTTTTACCCATTCTTCTCAAAAAACCAGATGTAATGATCACATCTCCTCCCTTGAGAAGAAAACCTTTTAATTTATTTAAAATTTCCTTATCTTCAGCAGAATTCTCAGCTAAAAATATAATATCTGCATCATTTGGAAAATAAGGCGTAGGATCAAAGGGTATCCCAATCATTCCTAAATAAGAAGAAAGGTGATTTTCTCCATCAGAATGAAAGGGGTGATAAACCTTGACACCAATTGGATTTCCTAACTCAGAAAGATATTCATCCAACTTCTCAAGCTCTAAGGAAAGAGCAGGAATAAAAGTTGATCTCCTTAAAGAATTAAAATCAAAAAGAGTAATCTCTTTAGCTTTAGAGAATAGAGTAAAATGAGCTTGTTCTATATACTGATTTAAGTTACATTCAAAAGAATCAAACCATCCCCCTTTATTTTTTCCAGGCTTTACATTTTCAAACCATCTCATTAAATAATAACTTAAGTAACGAGGAAGATGCTGTTGTGTATACTTAGGATCTCTTGTCTCCGTTCCAGTATATAACTCATCAAAGATATCTTTTTGAGTTTCAGGATTATAGCCATTTTGATGATAGGAATCTATCCAATTAGGATACTTTATAATCATATTAACCTTTGGATTTACTTTCTTAGCTGGACCAACCACATAATTTTGAGATATCTCAGTCATTAATTTAAGTCTATATTCTTTCCATGATAAATTTCCCTTTCTTTCTATACATTCAGGACAAGAACAACTTGTAAAATAAAAATCATCAAGAATAACCTCATCAAACAGTGAAGCAGTATACTCTACAATTTCTTTTAATCTATTTTTCAATATTTCATTGGAATAACAAAATGTATGAAAAATTCTCAAATTATGAACCAGATCACCAGGAAGATCAATAGTAGTTGTTATCCCTCCCGACGTTATAACTCCCTTTTTATTGAAAAATTCTATTATTTCAAGCATCTTTTCCTTTGGAACATCATCCTTTCCTCTATGAGTTTCCAGATATACTTTATTTACCTTTAGGTATTCCTCAAAAAAGGCAAAATCTTCCTCTAATTCTCTTAAAGAAACTCTATTTAAAAAGGGAGCAGTACAATAGATGGCAAGAGAAAAATTCTTATACATAATTAACCTCCCATTATTTCATAAATAAAATTTATTATTTTGTTATTATATTATTGAAAATAATGACTCACAATATATAATAGTGAAATAAAATTTATATAGCTAATTATTTTTTTTAAGGGAGGGTAAAATGGATTTAAAAACATTAAAAAATGAGGTAAAAAATCACCTTACAGAAAAAATTATACCTTTTTG
>JAPYWU010000227.1 GCA_028276205.1 Dictyoglomaceae bacterium
TTCTTTGGATAAGATTTATCTTTCAGAAAAGACACTCTTTTATCTCTTTCTTATTCCTAATCCTTTTTTCATCATTAATAGGTTTTAGTATAAACCAATCCTTCACTAAGGATGCCATAGCCTACGGAGAAAAATATCTTATCTTTCTTGATAAAAATACATATGTTGCAGAAAACCTCATCCATATACCTCTATTTTCTCCCTTTAAAAGAGAGATCACTCTGGAATATCCTCCCAATATATTTCTTCTCTATAATGCCTACTATCAGCCTCAAAAAAACAAGACTACTCTATTGGTAGATCTCAATAATCAAAAAGCTAATTTATCCTTGGAAAGAAATAGAATATATTTTTTAGAAGGTATATCTTATCATTTTATACCCATAGATATTAAAATTAAGGAGCTAAATGATAGATATATATTGGAGGTCTCCAACAATTCTCCTATAAATATAAAAGATTGTGTATTTAAGCAAGGGAATAAAGAAAATTATATAGGAAATATTCCCCCAAATACATATAAAGAGTTCACTATCTGGAAAAGTGGACTAAAAGAGCCTTCTCTCTTAAATGAACTTCTAAAAAAATATAGGATAACACCACCCATTGGAGATGAAATAATAATTTGGGGAAGAATAGATGAGCCTCTGAATCAGGTAAAGATTTTAAATATTAAAACCCAAAAAAGCATAGACGGGATCATTATAATCCCTATGGAAGGATGAAAATATATGAGAATATGGTGGTTTATTGATTTCAAAGCAAAAATCTCTGACAAAAAATACCTAAGGATTATATATACTTATTTCTTTATCATAACCCTAATTACTATTATAATTTGGCCCTCTAAATCCTTTGATATAAATAAGTACTCCATAACAGATCTTTTTCTTATATTTTCTCTTGCTCATTTTATATTCATAACCTACTTTTCATCCCTTACCTTCTCAGGAAATCTTATTGCAGAAAGAGAATTTAAGATCATAAACCTTGCTCGATTTTCACCATTTAAAATAAGGGAAATAGTATGGGGAAGATTTTTAGCTAATCTCTTTTATCTTATCTTTATTCTTCTTATCCTTTTTCCCTTTAATTTAATGATAAGCTTCTCTGTAGACATCTCAAAAATAATTATTCTTTACCTTCTTCTTCTTTTAGATTCCCTTCCTATTATGGGATTAGGAATTCTCTGGTCAACCTTTTCTAACCCATCTATAAATTGGCTTCTCCATTGGATCACCTATATCCTATTTATAATTTTTCCTTTTCTTTTTCCATCAACCTTTTTCCTATTCCCTTTAAATAATATTCTTTGGCTTATAAGAGCTGAGAGTATCCTATATCTAAAAGTAAATTTTCATCCATCAAAGGACCTTCCCATCATCACTATCTTTTACTTAATTATTTTTTTAATCTCTATACTTATTGCGGAAAAAAGGTTAAAATATTATCAAGGAGTTGATAAAAGATGAGATTTTTTTGATAACATAGAAAAACTAATTAATAAAGCAAATCTCTACCACCTTCTCGATATCCTTTTTGTTTCTATACTGGCTTTTTTAAACACAGTTCTTATTTTTAATCTTCTCTCTGTAAAAATGAATTTTTTTGTCCTTCTTCTTCCCTTCCCTATCTTTTATTTATATTTTATAAAAAAGAAAAAACCTAATTATTATCAGATAATCCTTCAAGCAGATAAACATTTCTCCTTAGATGAAGAGTTGATAACTTTTTGGGAGTATAAAGACTATGATGATCCATATGGACTTATGGAAAGGTTGAGAAGAAGATTGGAAGAAAAGCTTTCTCACTTAGACTTATCAAAGGCTTATAAATTTAAGCCCTCCCATCTTTTGAAAATTCTATCTCTTATCTTTGTATTTCTTTTAATGTTAAATCTTATAAACTCTAAGGATATGCCAAAAAATATTGCCCAGATATGGGAAAAGAAAGAAAATCAAGAAAGAAACCTAAGTAGAATACCTGAAGAAAAATTAGCCCTTAACGATGAACTTTCTAAGAAAAATATTCCAAAAGAAAAGATATCTCAAGAAGAGTATGACAAAGAGAAATTGAAGGAGATGGAAAAACCAAAATCCTTAGAAGAATTTCTATCCCAGTATAACATGGATAAAAATACCCTCAAAAAAGAAAATAAAAAGGCTGAAAACCAAAAAGAAGAAAAGAAGGAGGCATCAAATAAAAATAATAGTCAGGAAAGGGGAGAAGAAGGAAAAGAACAGAACATAAGCAATCTTCCCTCTCAAGGAGCAGGAAAATCCTATGCCTATGCTAACCCTTATGAATCCAAGGATGAAAATGTCTCTCAAGAAGAAAAAGCTCTTAATGAAGAGGGTAAGGGTAGTGAAACTCCATCAAATCAAGAAAGAACATTACAAACTCCTACAGAAAGTGGTAAAGAAGTAGATAAAAATGCAAAATCAGGAAATCTACCAGGTACAGAGGAAAGACCAGATAAACTTGGTCAAGAGACTCAAAGAAAAGTCTTTACAGGAGAGAAGATATATGTACCACCATCCCAATCTGAAGAATTGGGCAAAAATTATCTATTCCAAGCACCAACCTTAGAAGGAAGAAGACTTTCTCAGGATAAAAGCCTTTCTTACAATCCTTCCTATACTAAGGAGAAAGCAGTATCCTCAAGAATTCTTCCTTTAGAATTTCAAGAGATTTTAAAAACTTATTTTTCTCA
>JAPYWU010000228.1 GCA_028276205.1 Dictyoglomaceae bacterium
AGTAAGCTCTTTATGATTTCATCTTCAAGAACATATAAAGATATAGAGGAAACCCTCATCATAGCGTCAGTAACAAAAGTCTCTATAGCCTCATCATCTTGTACTAAAATAGTATCATCAGTAAAAGAAAATGCCTTTCGAGGATCACCATCTGTAATAAGTATCTGGGTAGTAATATCTCCAACCTTTCCCTCCAATACCCCATTAAATTTTTCCATATGAATCCATGCTACAAGCTCTTTTACATTAATTAGGGCAGAAGGTGTATCCTCATATATAGGTTTCCCCTTTGGAAATTTCATTTTTATGCCCCCTAAATTAAGAATTTTAATGTTTTTTTAATCATTATTTATTTTACCACAAAATATAATGTGTAATATAATATTTAACCATGAAACTTACAGATCTTTTTTTTATATTCTTAAAAATTGGATGGTTAACCTTAGGCGGGGGATATGTAATGATTCCGCTATTTTTAGAAGAGATCGTTAAGAAAAGAAATTATATGGATGAAGAAGAATTTATAAAAGCTCTTACCTTAGCCCAACTTTTTCCAGGCCCGATAGCCTTTAATCTTGCTGTTTCTGTAGGATATAAATTAAAAAAGATAAAAGGAGCCATCATATCTGCCTTAGCGGTTGTTATACCATCCTTTGTATCTATCCTTGTAATAGCCATATTCTTTTTAAATTTTCAAAAATTAAAAATAGTACAAGGTTTCTTTTATGGTTTAAGACCTGCTATTGCCTCTGCCATGGTTCTTGCAGTCTTTGAAATTTTTAAAAAAAGAAAGTGGAATACTCTAAATTTTCTTTCTTTTCTTTTTCTATCAATAATTTTGATTGTATTTAAAATCAATCCTATTTATATAATCATATCATCTCTTATAGTAATAATCTTATGGGTATACTTCAAGAATTAGCAAAAGTCTTTTTTAAAATAGGTCTTTTTGGGTTTGGAGGCGGATATGCTATCATCGCCTTAATAAGACATTTAGTTGTGGAAGAGACAAAATGGCTTACTAACCTTCAATTCATAGATGTGGTTGCCATATCCCAAGTAACTCCAGGTCCTCTTGCTTTAAATGCAGCAACTTTTATAGGTTATAAAATGGGGGGAATATTAGGGAGTTTAGTTGCAACTTTTAGCTCTGTATTAGCACCCTTTATTTTAGTATATGTAGCATCTTATTTTGTCCATAATATTGGAAAAGAAAAGGTAGATTTATATCTTTCTCTCCTTTCTCCTCTCACCTTTGCCCTTATTATGTCTGGGACTTACAGCATATTAAAAGACTCTATATCTGATGCTTTTAGCATACTTTTATTTTTTATCTCATTATTTTTAGGGTACAAGGCAAAATGGAGTTTAACAAGAATCTTACTTTTCTCTGGAATTATAGGGGAAATCTTTTATTTACTCTTTAAATAGATTTATTGTATAGTATGTAAAAATATGGTAGAATTTAAGCAAAATATAGGCTATTTTTTAATAAGTATGAAAAAATTGGAGGGTATATAAAATGATGATCAACCATTTGGAAGATTTTCTAAAGCCATTTTCAATTATTCTGTATCCTACCTCTTTAAGAAGAATCAATGGAAATTTTTATATTTTTGTAGCAAAAACAAACAAGGAAAAAAGAATTGGATTTTTGACAGACCTTAATACTTTTTACTTGCAAGATCCTTATTTTTCCGAGAATAAAAAGATAGAAGGACTTAATCTTTATGTAAATTTATATCCATTAAATTTTGATAATTATAAAAAAATAAACAACTTTCTAAAAATATCTCCCTCCATATGTAAGAGAAACACTTCCTTTGGTACTGGAGATAGATTAGGATTAGTAACCTCAGCTCAAATTTCTGCTTTAAAAGAATATAATCTTTTCCCTGTACTTGCCCAACAATCTCCAAGAGAACTTATAAAGACCCATAGAGATTTTAAAGATGTACTTCTTAAAAGTGTATTAGGAGTTTTGGAAGCGAATTATCAAGGAGAATATGGGGCAGATGCAGATCATATAAAAGATGAAAAATATCTTTTAGAAGCTATAGATGCTGGATACACTATGTATACCTTAGATATAAGTGATCTGATACAAAAGGTATCTTCCCTTTCCCAAAAAGAATTAAAAGAAAAATTTGAGAAAATATCAAGTAACTCTAAAAAGATAATTGAAAAATATGCTGACAGAAAAGTAAAAATTTCTGAGGATCGATACTTTGAACTTTCTTATGATGAACTTTGTAAATCTGCTATTATTTATGAAAATGCTATGCCCTTTATAGAAATGGTTTATGATATCCTAAGAAGTAAATTACCTGAATTTGATATAGAGGTTTCCATTGATGAGGGGGAAAGGGATACTACTCCAGAAGATCATATATTCGTGGTTGAATACCTACATCAGAAGGGAATTGACTTTAAGAGTCTTGCCCCTAAATTTCCAGGAGAATTTCAAAAAGGAATTGATTATCAAGGTAATATAAAAGAGTTTGAGGAATCCCTTATAAAACATTATTCATTAGCTAAAAATCTGGAAGGATATAGATTAAGTTTACATTCGGGAAGTGATAAATTCAGTATTTATAAGATCTTTTATAAAATTACTCAAGGGAATTTCCATATTAAGACATCAGGTACCAGTTGGCTTGAGGCAGTAAAAGTAATAGCAAAATTTGATCCAGATTTATTCTTAGAGTTATA
>JAPYWU010000229.1 GCA_028276205.1 Dictyoglomaceae bacterium
CAGTTGGTAGTGGTATTGTAAAAAGTGGAATCTTATTTGTAAGTTTAGGAACCTCAGGAGTGATTTTTGCCCATTTAGATACTCCAGAAGGAGATCCTGAGGGAAGACTCCATACTTTTTGTCATGCAGTTCCTGGTAAATGGCATACTATGGGAGTCATGTTATCAGCTGGTGGATCCTTTAGATGGTTTAGAGACTCTTTTGGAGAGATAGAAATAGAGCTTTCTAAATGGACAGGAAAAGATCCTTATGAGTTTTTAACTATGGAGGCTGGTAATGTTCCAGCTGGATCTGAAGGACTAATCTTTTTACCATATCTTACTGGTGAAAGGACTCCTCATGCTGATCCTATGGCAAAAGGAGTTTTTGCGGGAATTAGTTTGAGGCATAATAAGCCTTATTTTGTAAGATCAGTGTTAGAAGGAGTGGCCTTTGGATTGAGAGATTCTTTAGAACTTATGAAAGCACTTGGAATAGATATAAAAGAGATAAGAGCTATAGCAGGTGGGGCAAGAAGTCCTCTTTGGAGACAGATTTTAGCTGATGTATTTAATACTCCTATCACTACTATAAACGTGACCGAAGGTGCTGCCTATGGAGCTGCTCTACTTGCAGGAGTTGGTGTTGGTGTTTACAAGAGTGTGGAAGATGCATGTGATAAAGTGGTAAAGGTAGTAAGTAGAGAAGAACCAGATAAAAAAAGGGCACAACTATATGAAGAATTATATGGTCTTTACAGAGAATTATATCCTATAATGAAAGAATATTATAGAAAATTACATAATTTTGTAGAGAAATATTACTCTAATAAGAAATAATATTCTGACATAAAATTTATAATTAAATAATATTGAGGGGAACTAAAATGTTCCCCTCTTTTTTATTGCAATTTTTATGAAAATATATTACTTTTAATTAATATAGACTTTTTTGTTGTAATATTAATTAACTTGTGATATTATTTTTTTGCTTATTTACAACAAAAAATAAGAAGGAGGATAGGAAAGATGAGAAACATTGTAGTTGAAAAATTAAATTCATTACCAGTAGAAGAACATGGAGTAGAACTTGTTGAAAGAAAGGGTGTAGGACATCCTGACTCCATATGTGATGCAATTATGGACCAAATATCTGTGAATCTTTCCCAGGAGTATATAAGAAGAGTAGGAAATGTATTGCACCATAATATTGATAAAAGTTTATTAGTAGCTGGAGAGGTTGAAAGAAAGCTTGGAATTGGTGGAGAAGTGAAAAAACCAATGCTTTTAGTAATAGGAGACAGAGCAACTTTTGAGGTTGATGGTATTAGAATTCCTGTGGAAGAGATAGCAATTGAAACTGCCAAAGAATGGTTTAGAAAAAATCTGAGATTTGTTGATCCTGATAAACATGTAAAATATCAAGTAGAACTTTATCCTGGCTCTCCAGAGCTTACAGATATTTTCAGAAGAAGAAAAGGCCTACTTCCAGCTAATGATACCTCAGCAGCTGTAGGATATGCACCTTTAACAACCACTGAAAAAATAGTTTTAGAACTTGAAAGATATCTTAACTCTCCAGAATTTAAGAAGATTCATCCTGAAGTAGGAGAAGATATAAAAATAATGGCGTTTCGTAAAAAAAGGAATTTACAAATTACTATAGCTATGCCTTTTATCGATAGATATGTAAATAGTGTACAAGATTATTTTGATAAAAAAGAAGTAATTAAAGGAATAGTTGAAAAGTTTGTGCAAGAGAGAGCCCAAAATTTTGATGAAATAATAATAGATATTAACACATTGGATGATCCTGAAAGAGGTATGGATGGAATGTATATAAGTGTTCTTGGAACTTCTGCTGAAGATGCTGACTCAGGTCAAGTGGGAAGAGGAAATAGAGTAAATGGGGTTATTGCGCTAAATCGTCCTATGGGAACAGAGGCAGCTGCAGGTAAAAACCCTGTAAGCCATGTAGGAAAAATATACAATATTTTGACTCATAAAATAGCAAATGAAATTTATCAGAATGTTCCTGGTATAAAAGAGGTATATGTATGGCTTTGCAGTCAAATTGGAAAGCCCATTGATCAGCCTAAAATTGCTACTGCTCAAGTTATTTTAGAGAATGGTGTATCAATTTATGATATATCAAAATCAGTAGAAGAAATTATTGATAATGAGCTTACTAATATTGAAAAGTTCTGCAATGAATTAGCAGAAGGGAAGTATCCTGTATGGTAGAAAAAGTCCCACATTGGGCAGATATAGCAGCATCTGAAATAATTAAATTGAAAGGTAATAAAAATGTAGTAGCAACCGGTATTACTCCCTCAGGTCCCATCCATCTTGGGAACCTGAGGGAGATTTTAACTGGTGATGCCCTTGCAAGAGCTTTAAGAGATCAAGGTTCAGAAGTAGATTTTATTTATATAGCAGATACCTTTGACCCTTTAAGGAAAGTATATCCTTTCTTACCAGAATCTTACGCTGAGCATGTAGGAAAGCCCATATCTGAAATTCCCGATCCAGAAGGATGTCATGATAATTATGCAGAACACTTTTTAGAACCATTTTTAGAAGCAATAAAAATATTAGGTATAGAACCAAGAGTAATAAAAGCTCACGAAAGTTATAGAAATGGTTTGTATACTGAGATTATAGATTTAAGTTTAGAAAATAATCAAAAAATAACAGAGATTCTTAATGAAATAGC
>JAPYWU010000230.1 GCA_028276205.1 Dictyoglomaceae bacterium
CAATTAGATTCCTATCCCAAGAGGCAGAAAGGCAGGATGCTGGAGGAAAGCAGGTGGCAGGTACTGTTTTACTGAACATGGTTTCTTCTTTTCTAAGTCCATGAGGACCGTCGGACATTCTTATTGAGGGTATGCCAAGTCTTTCAATGGGTTTTGTGTGCCAGAAATCAAGACCAGAGCATAAAGAGGCTTTTTCTTCAAGAGTCATCTGCGAGATAAGTTTCTTTATATCCCTCTCCATTTAATATACCTCCCTAACAAATTATATTTCTTAAGTATATCATAAAAATTTCATATTGATACTAATAAAAAAAGATTAATGGTTAATTTTAAAAAAAGGGTAGAAGTAACGTGGAGATTATTAATAATAAAAAATAAAAGGGGAGAGAATTTCTCTCCCCTATGCTCTTTTTTCCAATTCCCCAATATCTTCCCACTTCTTATATAGAGTAGGAATACTTCCAATTAGGTTCTTTGTATAATCGTGTTTTGGAGAGGAAATTATCTCATCGGGTGTTCCTTCTTCTACTATCTCACCTTTATACATTATGAAGATTCTATTAGAGATGTAATATGCAAGTCCCATATCATGGGTGATAAATATAACTGAAGTTCCTGTTTCATCTCTTAATCTTTCAAAGAGTTTTATTATACCTCCACGAGTAGATGCATCAATCATGGATACAGGCTCATCTGCTATAATTAAGGATGGTCTCAAAAGCCAACATCTTGCAATCATTATTCTTTGTTTTTCTCCTCCTGATAGCTGGTGAGGATATTTTCCAAGAATGTTTTTAGGCTCTAATCCTACATGTACTAATGCTTCTTCAATTAGTTCCTTAGATCTTTCATTTTTAGGATCTATACCTATTAGGTTTAAAGCTTGATGTAGTATTCTATCAATGGGATAAAATTGGTTATAACTGGCAAAAGGATCTTGGAATACTGCATGTACTTTTCTATAATAGTTTTTCTTATCTTCTACTGTCTTTATATCTTTCCATACATTTATACCTTCCACAATAATATCCCCAGAAGTTGGTTTCTCAAGCCTTAGTATCATCTTTGCAGTAGTTGTTTTTCCAGAACCACTTTCTCCTACTAAGGAGATTATTTCTCCCTTTTCCACTGTAAAATTAATATTTTTTACCGCATGAATTTGCCTTCTAACTAAGAGACCCACTTCATATATTTTGTTTAAATTCTTAACTTCTAAAAGTGCCATTTTTTCTCACCTCATTTATTAAATAGAAAACATGCTACTTCTCTATTTGTGTCTATCTTTATAAGAGGAGGCTCCTCTTTTTCACATATTGGCATCTTATATGGACATCTAGTATGAAATCTACAGCCAATAGGTGGATTAGCAAGGTCTGGAGGTGTGCCAGGTATGAAGGATATACCACGTTTCTTTATCTCTGGCTCTGGAGTTACAACGGATAATAATAGTCCTTTTGTATATGGATGTAATGGATCCTTTATTATATCGTCAGTAGGACTATTTTCTACTATTTTTCCTGCATACATAACAACCATTCTTGTTGCAATCTGTCTTACAGTAGCAATATCATGGGTTATAAATACTATAGATTCTACAATTTCTCTTCTTCTTAGTTGTTCAAGAGTTTTTAGGACTAATTTTTGGTTAGCCACATCAAGGGCGGATGTAGGCTCATCACATATAAGAAGTCTTGGGTTTAAGAGGGTAGCAATAGCTATTACCGCTCTCTGTCTCATACCACCTGAAAGTTCAAAAGGATATCTGTATATATCATTGGGACTTATACCTACATCGGTAAATCTTTGTTTGGCTCTTTCAACTATTTCCTCCTCATTTAGTGCTCTTTCAAAATGGTCTTTTACCAAATCAGAGATGAAATCCCTGATTTTCTTTGTTGGCATAAGAGCATTCATTGCTGCTTGGGGAATGATTGATGTTTCTCTTCCCCATACAATTTTTTGTAGTTCCTGTCTTGGCATATTATTTAGCTCAAGAAAATTAGCTCCAACATTTAAGGTTACTTTTCCATCGATAAAAGTAAGAGGTTTTTTGATATTCATGATCATCACATTTGAGAGGGTAGATTTTCCAGAACCACTTTCTCCTACTATACCTACTGTTTCTCCCTTATATATATTTAATGTTATTCCATCTACTGCTTTAACATAGAAGTCCCCTCTTGCATAATATGCTTTAACATTTTCTAAACCAAGAATTAGTGTTCCCTTCATTTTTATCACCTCTCCCTTAGCTTTGGATTGAATACTTCATCCATTGCTGTAGTTATTATTAATAGGGAGGAAGTAAGAAGAACTATAACAACTCCAGGAGGGATAAACCACCACCACAATCCTCTTCTTACTGCTTCCATAAGTACTGCCCACTGTAGCACAACACCAAGGGTTACACCTTTTGTTGGTCCTAATCCTATTAAACTTAATCCTGCTTCTCCTAAAATACCACCATTAATAAAGAGGATAAAAGCCATAAATGTATAAGTAGCTATTGCAGGGATTAAATCCTCAATTGCAAGTTTGAAATCTCCATATCCTGCAAGTCTTGATAAATAAACATATTCTCTGTTTATAAGACTCATAAGTTGAGCTCTTATTGCTCTTGCAAACCATGGCCATGTAAGAACTCCTAAAATTATTGCTATTACCTCTAAGCTCCTGACATTTAAATAGCTTGC
>JAPYWU010000231.1 GCA_028276205.1 Dictyoglomaceae bacterium
AATGCTATTGCTCCAGGCTTCCTTATTACAAATCAAAACAGATATTTACTTTTAAATGAAGATGGATCTCTAACTCCCCGTGGAAAAGCAGTAATAGATCATACACCTATGGGAAGATTTGGAGAGCCTGAAGAGCTAATTGGTACAATTATTTGGCTTGCATCTCCAGCAAGTTCCTTTGTAACAGGTGCAATAATCCCAATTGATGGTGGATTTAACGCCTTTTCAGGCGTATAAAAAGGAGAGGAGCAAAGGCGCTCCTCTCCTTACATTAAATATATAGGATTTGTAAAGGCAAGAAGTTTATTCCCCTGCCAAAATTCTAAATATACATAACCTTTGTCCTCAAACCTTATTTGAAAAGCTCCTCTTTTTGTTTTAGGTATCTTAATAAATTCTTCTCCATTGTATATAATTTTCAAATCAGCTTCCTCTTCACAAGAATATTTCAAAATCATATCATCATCTGTTCTTAAAGTTTCTCCTATAGTTTTATCATTTATATAAAATTCTACTTTTGGCCCAGAAGTAACATATACTTTACCTTCTCTTACACTCCTTATAATATTTTCAAGAGTAAGGTTATCCACATAAACATAATTTACAGGAGTATCATCTCTTATATCTTCTATTTTATGCATATCAGAGCTTCCAATAGCTGTAATTTTATACCCCTCCTTTAAAATTCTTCTCCATTCCTTTATTCCTTCAGTTATTTCAAATTTTCTAAGACTAAATGTGCCAGTCCATACCTCTATGGCATCCACGAAATCATAATCTATAGGTATCTCACATCTACAACCAGGACATATGGGATAAGATAGGGTAAAGGGATGGGAAATACAGAAAATTCCCTCTTGATAATGTACCTTCTCAGCTAACCTTCTTATCCCTACATTAGGATTTACAAGATCCCAAGGAATATAATCATAGATTCCAAGGCCTAAAAAATGTCCCCAAAAAGTGGTAAACTCTATACCTCCAAATATAGGGTATCCTTCATCTTCTATGGTATGATATCCTGAAATTTTATTATGATCAGTTAAGAAAATAAAATCCAAACCTCTTTTAATGCTAAATTTAATAAGCTCTTCTATAGAAAGGGCTCCATCACTATGGTTTGAATGAAGATGAAAATCCCCTTTTACCCAACCCTCCTTACTTTCCCATTCACGCAAAACGGAAGTATAGGGAAGAATAGGATCCGCTATTTTTATAGAGTTCTCCCTATTTAAAAAGACTACTATATTTAATATACATCTCTTTAAAATCTGCTTTACTTCTAATATTAACTTCCACTCTCCAGGAGGAATATCACCAGTAACACAACCAAGGGTACTTTCCTCTACACCTATCTTAATTGGAATACCTTTTGTAAATCTATTATCTCCTGTACCTCTAAATTTACCCTCTGAATCAATAATTCTCAAATTAACTATGTTTTTTAGTGGAGAAAACTCTCTCCATATTTTTTCTAAAATCTGATTATTCTTTACCTCTAAGGGCTCAAATCCCTGTGATACATATTTCTTAAGAGCATCAATAATGGGTTTTTTAGATTCCTCATGGGATAGAGTTTCTGGCTCTAAAATTCCTCTTATCACAATCTCTTTTATTCCATCAGGGACGTCTATATCTATAGGGATAAGCTTCTTAGAATCTTCAGGATAAAGCTCTATGTTAAAATGAAATTCGTTACTCATATCCTCATATATCCCCCTTTATGAATGGTATTATACCTTAAATATTTTTATGTTAAAATACTTTATATGAGAGATGGGGAGGTTATTGATGAATAATAGAGATATAAATTATTTTAAAATTTTTCTACTTGGTTTTGGATTCCTATCCATTTCCCTTCTATGGGCTATTTATAATACTGATATTCCCATTATACTTCAGAAAACCTATAAGATTTCAAGTTTCGTTGTAGGATGGGTAATGAATATTGATAATATCCTTGCTATTTTACTTATACCCATAATAGGAGCATTATCTGATAGGACCATTACTAAAATTGGTAAAAGGATGCCATATATTATAAGTTCTCTTCCATTAGGAGCTATATTATTTGCCCTAATTCCTTGGATTCCACTTATATGGGGAGTAAATACCCCTTCTTTACTTCTTACTATTTTTGTAATTTTCTTAATGAATATTGCACAAGGAGTAGGAAGAGGTCCTGTTATATCTTTAATGCCTGATCTTGTTCCTCCTGAAGAAAGATCTCCTGCTAATGGAATTATAAATTTTATGGGAGGATTAGGAGCTCTTATTGCCTATTTTTTAGTTGGAAAAATTTCCGCTGAAAATCGCCCCTTAGGCTTTCTCATAGTTGGAATTATACAGATTTTAGCTGTTTTAATCTTATATATCTTTGTAAAAGAACACAAAAATTCCATTGTTTTAAAATCTTCAAAAAAGGTTTCTTGGAATGAATCCTTCAAAAACCTTCTAAATATAAGAGATAGAAATCTTATATTTTTATTAATAGCCATTTTATTTTGGTTTATAAGTTTTAATGCAATAGAGACCTTTTATTCTGTATATATGGCTTTAGAGTCTGGTCTTGACCCATCTGTAGGTGAAACCCTTGCCAAAACAAATTTAGGAATTTTATCTTTATCCTTTATGATATTTTCTATTCCATCAGGTTTCATTGGCAAAAAGATTGGTAGGAAGAAG
>JAPYWU010000232.1 GCA_028276205.1 Dictyoglomaceae bacterium
CTTCATTATATTCTCAATTCTAAACTCTAAAGGTGCTATTACTCTCAGATGTAAAGTGTGAGGCACATTTCTAAGAAGAATTTGTCCACCTCTTCCCACAATTACCACATTATCCCAATCCACCAATTTTTTAATTACAGCTTGTGTAAAAGCTAAGGAATTCTCTTCATCAAAAGTCTTTGTGGTAATGACAGTCCTTCCCATTTCATCTTTCTCTTTAACACTTATTTTACCTAAGGGAGTTTTTCTATTAAAGAGCTGTTCAAAAAAGTTCTTTATCTTATAATTATCTTCATTGTAATCTATAACTTCAGCCTCACTTAATCCAGAAGCAACAGCTATCTCTGTCATTAGGAGCTTATCAAAATATCTATATCCAAGCTCTTGTGATAACCTTTCTGCCAACTCATCTCCCATACTTCCTATTTGTCTTGATATAGTAATAATAGCCATAAAAACACCTCCCCCTTAACTAATTAAAGTTTGTATCCTATTTTTCTAAGAAATTCTTTTCTATGTTTTATATCTTCCTCTCCCTCAACTCCCTTTGGCTTCACTCCATCAATTACTCCTAACACTCCTCTACCTATCCCATCATCTACAACTATTACCTTAAGAGGATTAGCTGTAGCAGCAAAAATATTTACCACTTCTGGTACTTGTTTTATAGCATTTAACACGTTTATTGGATAAAAGTTCTTTATAAATATTATAAAAGTATGACCAGCAGCTATTTTTTGCATGTTCTTTATGGCCAATTCCTCCATCTCCTGATCAGTACCTATATGCCTTATGAGAGAAGGACCAGAAGCTTCACAAAAGGCAATACCAAATTTTGCAGAAGGAACACTATTTACAATTGCCTCATATAAATCTTCTACAGTCTTTATAAAATGGGATTGACCAAGTATTAAGTTAACATCTTCAGGTTTCTCAATTTCCACAATCTGAATTTCCATATCTTCACCCCTCCTGCCCTAATTTTTAAAAAAGAAGGGAGGGATTTTTCCCTCCCTTCTTACAACCTTTAATTTGCTTTTACTTCTTCTGTTATCTTTTCAAATTCTACTTGACTCTTTTCTTTATTATACTTAACTCTTATCTTATCTCCTTCTTGGATTGTACCATCTAACATAGCTTTAGCGAGCTTAGTTTCAATTTCATTCCTTATCTTTCTCTTAAGCTCTCTTGCTCCAAATTCTGGACTATATCCTATATCAGCTAAGAATTCTATTACTGAATCGTCAAACACAAGATCCACATTTTGAGCCTTTGCTGTTCTTCTTACCCTCTCTAATTGTAACTTCACAATATCCTTAATCTGCTCTTTAGTAAGAGCATGGAATACAATTATTTCATCAATTCTATTGAGAAATTCAGGTCTAAAGTATCTCTTTAATATCTCCATAAGTTTTTCTTTCAATTGTTCATATGAAAGCTTATCTTTTCCAGTAGCACTTAAATTAGCCTGAATAATATCGGAACCAATATTACTTGTCATAATTATTATTGTATTTGTGAAATCCACAACCCTACCCTTTCCATCAGTAAGTCTTCCAGCATCAAATACTTGTAAGAGAATGTTATGTACATCTGGATGAGCCTTTTCTATTTCATCCAAAAGTATCACACTATAAGGTCTACGACGTACTCTTTCAGTTAATTGTCCACCCTCCTCATATCCTACATATCCTGGTGGTGCACCAATTAGTCTTGATACAGTATGTCTCTCCATATATTCACTCATGTCAATTCTTATAATAGCATCCTCATCACCAAATACTGCCCAAGCTAATGCTCTCGCTAATTCTGTCTTTCCTACTCCTGTTGGACCAAGGAACAAGAATGAAGCTATATGTCTATTCTTTTCCCTTAATCCTGCCCTCGCCAGTCTTATAGCATCACTTACTGCCTTTATAGCTTCGTCTTGTCCAACTACTCTTTCATGTAATTTTTCTTCAAGTCTTAATAATCTTTCTTTTTCATCTACCGTAAGTTCTGTTACTGGAATACCAGTTAATGAAGAGACTATCTCTGCCACATGTTTAGCTCTAACTTCTGGTACCTCAGAAGCTCTTTCTTTCTGCCAAGCCTCGGTTTTTTCTTGAAGCTCTTTTTCAAGTTTTTGAATTTGTTCCTCTAATTCTTTAGCTCTATCATATTGTTTTCTTGAAGTAGCATATTCCTGCTCTCTCTTTAAAGATTGAATCTTAGACTCTAATTCTTGTATTTCAGCTGGTCTTGAAGTAAGCATAATTCTTACTCTTGCAGCTGCCTGATCTATAAGATCAATAGCCTTATCTGGTAAATACCTGTTAGTTATATATTTATCAGATAGCTCTGCTGCTGCAATAATTGCTTCATCTGTGATCTTCACCTTATGATGAGCCTCAAATCTATCTCTTAGACCTCTTAAAATCATAATTGTTTGTTCTACAGTTGGTTCAGCCACAAAGATGGGCTGAAATCTTCTTTCTAAAGCAGCATCCTTTTCTATATACTTTTGATATTCATTTAAAGTAGTTGCACCAATCAAATGCAATTCCCCTCTTGCAAGAGCAGGTTTAAAGGCATTAGCTATATCTAAATTACCTTCTCCAGCAGCCCCCGCACCAACTATAGTATGAATTTCATCAATAAAGATTATTAAGTTGTCTTGATTGGCAATTATCTCATCAAGAAT
>JAPYWU010000234.1 GCA_028276205.1 Dictyoglomaceae bacterium
TTGAATTCAGCTGATATATTCTTTTTCCCATCTTTTCAAGAGAATTTTCCAATGTCTGTCTTGGAAGCTGCTTCTTGTGGTTTACCTTTACTTCTTAGGGATAATGTGGAATATAAGGAACCGTATAGAGATTGGTATATTCCAGCTAAAAATGATGCAGAGTTTAGGAATTATATTATAAAACTATTTGAAGATAAAAGTTTTAGAGAGGAATATAAGAAGAAAGCTTTAATGCTTGCCCATGAATATAGCGCAGATAACGTAGCCCAAATGATGATGGATGTTTATAGAGAAGTTTTAAAAAATCCTCCGAGAATGCGTAGAGATTATATTACTTTAGAACCTTTTAGGGAGGAATGGAGAAGAATATTTCGTAATGTTAAATATAAAGATATTCCCCATTCCTCCCTACGCAGAAGATCAATCTTGAAGAAGCCCGAAGATAAAATTTACTAATATTTTCTTCTCTTCTAAAGCCAATTGATTTAAGGATGTTATATAATCATCAATACTTTTTTTAACACTACTTTCTGGAATTAATTTATATAGATTCTTTGCGTAACTCATTAATAAAAAAGGTATTACAAGGAGAATCAATTCCCAATTAGATTGATAATTGGTTAATAGAAAAGCTAAAAAGGATTTTAATTCCTTGGAAAGTTTTATTTCGCTAAGTAACAACGTTATAAAAGAAATTACTATAAGTAATGGTTTAGAGTACTTTCCTAAATTATTCTCTTTATAAATATTTTGTTGAATCTCATCTTTTGTCTCTTTTGGTAGAAAGAATACTCTACCTCGTCCTTTTCTACTATTTTTAGCATCTTTTTGATATACCATATCTATATAACCCTCTTTAGATAAACTTTGGAGAATATCATACGCTGTAGCAGGACTTACAGAAAGCTTCTGGGCTACTTCTTCATAATGAATTGGTCTATTGTATATTTTATATAAGCTTCTTAATGTTTCTAAAAATTGTATTCTCCTTTTTGTAAGGCTCACCTTTTATTTCACTCCTATCTTTTCCTCAGTATTTTCTTCTTGGATATTACCATTGAATTCCTCTCTCCATATAGGATTAAGTACTCTTCTTACATTCTTAGCGTATTCATCTAAAATATTAGAGAATTTAGTTATCACATCATCTGCACCATCATGAGTAGGATGTGCTCCTGTTTTAGCAACAATTTCCCTGAGAATCCATGGAGAATCAATAATCATACATGGTAGCAAAAGATTTTCATGGAATGGTTGTCTTTTTCTTATTTCTTTGAAGAAATCTGAATTTAATACTTCTATAAGAGATTTTTCCTTAATATTATCTACTGCAAAATGGGTAAATATGCAAGGTTCCACTTCTCCTTTATTGTTTATATGGAGATATTTTCTTCCACCTGCTATACAACCACCCACATAGGGTGCATCATTCCAGAAGTCCATCGGGAATATGGGTAAATGGCCTCTAATTTTTCTTATAAACTTTCCATACTCTGCCCTTTGCTCAGGTGTGGGCATTAATGATGGATCGTCATCTTTTCCAACAGGCATATAAAGGAAAGTCCAACCATAGAAAGCACCTTTGTCAGCCAGCCATTGATAAAATTCAGGTTTAGTTACTGCATCATAGTTGTATCTTGTAAGGGTTATAGAATAACCAAAAGGAATGCCTGCTTCTTTTAAAAGATCCATAGCCTTTACAACCTTTTCATATACCCCATTACCTCTTCTTTTATTTGTTTCTTCGGGTCCACCTTCTATTGAGAGAACTGGAACTACATTTTTACTTTTCCAAAATCTTTCTATTTTGCTTTCATCTAAAAGAGTTGCATTTGTAAAAATTTGAAATACAGATCTTTTATGTCTGTTAACAATATCTAATAGTTCTGGATAAACAAAAGGTTCTCCTCCTAATATGGTGTAAAAATATGTACCAATATCTTCTCCCTCTTTTATTATTCTTTCAACAACATCAGGAGGAAGATCGTCTTCTTTCTTGTAGTTTCCTGCATAGCATCCTATACATCTCAAATTACATCTCATAGTAGGACTGATAAGGATAGTGTAAGGAGTAGGAATGTCCTTTTTTTGATTGCTCTTGTCAAAATATACCCAGAAAAATCCTACATTTAATATTACATTTGTGAAGATTCTACTTGCATAATCAGGATCGTAATCGGTAAATACTCTGTGAATTAAGCGTTTTACAGCTGGTTCATTACATAAATATTCCTCTACAGTATCAAGTATTTTATCAGTACCTTCATCAGGACTAAATTTTCTTGCCAAATTTATAAGTTTAGGAATTCTTTTTTCATAATCCTTAGAAACATATTTAAATAGATTTTCAAAGAGTATGTCACCTATGTACATTTTAATTTTTAATCCTGTATTCATCCTCTCACCTCCCAAAAATCCAAAATAACCAAAATTTTAGATAATTATAAATCTCGATCTTTTAAAGGTCAATAGGTTTAACTTTGGTATTTTTACTATGTTCTTCCTTTATTTATTGACAAAACTAAGATGATGGTTATAATAGTAAATAAAACGATTGCTTTAAAGGTTTCCTATGAATAAAAGGAGGTGGAAAAAAGTTTTATTTTTAGTTTTATCTATCCTTTAAGGATAAAGTTTTTGGGGGTAGGTGATTTTATGAAGAAG
>JAPYWU010000235.1 GCA_028276205.1 Dictyoglomaceae bacterium
TATTTGAAAGAAAGTAAAAATATTTAGGGGGTAATCTACCCCCCATAATTTAATTTCCATAGGGAGGTAAAAAAATGATTATAACAATTCAAACAAATGTTCCACCATACACAAATGAAGACCTTGATACTGCAATTCATCTTGCAGAAGTATTTCTTGCAAGGGGACATAAAGTTAATATTTTCTTATTTGCAGATTCTGTCCTTTCCGCGAATAAATTTGTTAAACCAATGAGAATTGATAGAAATATTCCCATGAAACTTCAAGAACTTATTTCCAAAGGTGTTGAAGTTCATATATGTGGATTATGTGCAGAATATAGAGGTCTTACGGAAGAAATGAAAATTGAGGGCTCAAAATTCTCAGGTGTTCCAGAGATGGCTGCTTTAATTTATGAGTCCGATAGGTATATTAACCTTATGCCATAGGGAGGAAGACATGAAAAAAGTATTATTTGCTGTTTATACATCACCTGCAGGAAGCATTTGGATTAATGAAACATTTAGATGTATTTTTGGTATGTATGGACAAGATATTGAGCCTGTAGCTCTTCTTTTAAATGAGGCGGTTCTTGCAGTACACAAAAATTGTAAGCCTGAACAGTGTGGAGTGCTACCCCTTTCCATAACCTTTAAATATATTGAGAAGTATCAGACAAAAGTTTATGCTGTCAAAGAAGATTTAGAAAAATATAATATTAAAGAAGATGAAATTGATCCACGCTGGAATCTTCAACTCATCTTAAAAAGTGATCTTGCAGAGTTTGTTCATTCCTTTGATAATGTTATTTTCTTTTAGGAGGACAATATGGCACTAATAATAGTAAAGAAATCTCCTGATCATAAAATTTCACATTTACTCCTTGAGATTGCCATGCCTCAAGATAAAGTAGTTTTTATTCAGGACGGTGTACTTTTTGCAGTTGATAAAAATGTGAAAGATCTTGTGAAGGAAGGAGTAGAGCTTTACGCTCTTAAAGAGGATTTTGTTGCTCGTGGGTTTGACGAAAAGGAAAGTTTGGTAAATTTGGTCACTTATGAGGAATTTGCAGAAATTATAGAAAATGAACCCAAGATAATCTCTTAAGTTAAATTACGTGGAGGGCTTAGCCCTCCCGCTTTCTTTAATAAAAGAATATTGTAGTATATGTTATTAATACTTTTTTTGTTTTTAGTAAACATAATTGACTATATATAGAAAAAGTTATATAATCTTAGTCAAAAATTAAAAGGGGGGCTCTTTATATGAAAAAGGTGCTTTATCTTTTCATTATCCTTATTCTTCTTATCCCTTTTTCCTTTTCTCAGGGTAAGAGCTATTTTGTAGGGACATATATTAGGACGTGGCCCTTGGGGGATACAGAAGAGGAGATCAGTAAAGGGGTATATTGGAAGGGAGAAGATTTAAATCTTAAGGGAGTTGATGAGTTAAATATTGCCTTTGGATTGATAAGAAATGGCTCTGAGATATTTATACCTGATGTAGAGAGGGGTTTTGATTTAAAATCGGAGTTAAAGAAATTAAAGGAAAGATATAAAGATTTAAAGGTAATAATTTCGGTAGGTGGATGGGGTGCAGAAGGATTTTCAGATATGGCCAATGATCCCAAATTGAGATCAGAATTTTGTGATAATGCAAAGAAGATAATTTTGGATTATGATTTTGATGGTATTGATATTGATTGGGAATATCCTGTAGGTCCTGACTGGGGGCTTCCAATAAAAACAAGACCAGAAGATAGGGAAAACTATGTGATTTTGCTTAGTGATTTAAGGAATATGCTTTTTGATCTTTCCAAGAATACCGGTAAAAAGTATGTTTTATCTGTTGCAGTACCTGCTTCTCCGTGGTTTCTTCAGAAAAATGATGTGGTGGCAGTCTCTAAGATTGTAGATCATTTAAAGGTCATGAGTTATGATTATTATGGATCTTGGAGTTCTACTACAGGCCATCATGCAAATCTTTATAACAATCCAAAGGATCCTGCTTGGGGAGGATGGAGTACTGATCAGGCGGTAAAGCTTTACTTAAGTGTGGTACCATCGGAAAAGATATGGGTTGGAGTGCCTTTCTATGGGAGAGGCTGGAAGGGAGTTAAAAATGAAAATAATGGATTATTTCAACCATATAAGGAGAGTATAGAGGTAATTTCTTGGGATAAGATAAAGGAGCTTATGAAGAGTGGAAAATTTAATAGGTATTGGGATGATATAGCTAAGGCTCCATATCTTTTTGATGGATATATCTTTATTACATATATGGATAAGGAAGCATTGGATTATGTGATAGATTATGTAAAGAGATATAAACTTGGTGGAATTTTTGCTTGGGAATATGCTCATGATATGAAAGGGGAGCTTTTAGAATATATATCTTCCAAGAAATAATTTAGATGGTAAAGATTTTTTCCTTAGGAATATATAAAGATACATTCTCAATTAGGAAGTTAATAAGTTCTTTTTTTAGCTCATAGGGATAGGTATAGGCGTTGTCACCCTCTTCGTAAGGGAAGAGGGTGACCTCATTTATGAATATTTTTTTCATTCTTTTGAAATAATCTTTTGGGATTCTAAAAACTCCTATAGATAGATCATAGATCTTAGATGGATCAATTTCCTGAAATACTTTTTCTACAAATCTTTTATATACCTCTTTATAATCTT
>JAPYWU010000236.1 GCA_028276205.1 Dictyoglomaceae bacterium
ATATATATAATGCGGTTGGCGATGCAATAGATCTTATAGGTGGAATCGATAAGTTTGTTAAGTCAGGCGATGTAGTTCTAATAAAGCCCAATGCCTTTATAAGTAAGGAGGAAAAAGGTTTTATTTCAGACCCTGATGTCGTTCTCTATATAGCAAGATTATGCAAAGAGCAAGGAGCAAAAGAAGTTTATATAGGAGAAAGAACTCCAACAGTTTATAAATGGTATCCTCAAGATAAAATAGATATAGCCAAAATAGTATGTTTTGACGAAACTCCTTTTAATTTAAAGGTATTACCTAATGCAAGAGTTATAAAAACAGCAGTTCCCATACCTAAAATTGTTGAAGATTGTGATGTATTTATAAATGTACCTGGCTTAAGATTTCATGCCTTGACTATTATATCAAATGGTATGAAAAACATGATGGGAATTATGCCTAAGGAAACAACTCTTTTAATACATCTTTCTGGATTAGAAGATGCTATCGTAGATCTTAACAATTTTAGAAGAAGTAATCTCGTAATCTCTACCGCAGTCCATACTATAGTTGGAAATTTCCCAGTTACAGGATACGGAATAGAGAGTAATACATTAATTGCTGGAGATAATGTAGTTGCTGTAGATTCTGTATCCGCATTGATATTAAATGCTGATCCTCATAGTATAAGACACTTAACTTTAGCAAATAAGTTGGGACTTGGACCTATAGATATGGAGAATATAGAACTTATAGGTGAATCTATAGAATCCTTAGAATGGAGAAAAAATATTGTTTTGCCAACCTTAGACTATGAAAAGTATAGAGAGAAAATAAACATAATAGATCCTTTTAAAGGTTGCCAAGGATGTAAAAGGGCAGTAAGCAGTGGACTCTCAGATATCATTGAAAACTATCCAGATATTGATCTTTCAGATGTAACTATAGTATTAGGCCCTGTTGAAGATTTGGACAAGTTTAAAACAACAGATAAAATCATTCTTTTTGGAAATTGCACTTTTCCCTATAGAGATAGAGGACTATATGTACAAGGTTGTCCCCCAAGAGCAAATATGGCAAAGCAAGCAATAAAGGAAATAAAAAATTTAAAGTAAGATAATCTTATCACTATCTGCTGATTCTCTTGCCTTAATAGCTACCTCTGTGACATAGAAGGAATCTTCTGGTCTAATCATACACTTTCCTTTTCCCATGATTTCATTAATAAAATCCGCAAATATACTTTTTCCTGGTATAAGTGGTAACTCTTCACCTTTATACTTCTCATTTATTAAAAATACTTTGTTAAAAATGATTTCTATTATACCACCTGTACCCACAATTCTCATTCTATCATCATCATGAGTTGGAGCATTTGATGGTCTTAAATAATCGATACTTAAAGAAGCAAATATTTCATCTTCTAAAGTAAAATGACAAAGAGCTGTAGCTTCTAAATCCCCATGATCTTTGTTATATTTTCTAGAGTGAGTAGCATATACTTTTTTAAATTTCTTAGAGGTAAACCAATAAATCCAATCAATAGCATGAATTCCTACCCATAGAATTGTCCCTCCGTAAGATTCTCTGTGTTTATAAAACTCTTGCCTATTACCTAATTTATAAGATTTTTGAGTGTTTATTAATCTAATATTACCTATTGCACCTTCTTGAACTTTATGCCAAGCAGTTAGAAACCATGGTTTATATCTTATTCCAAACATAGCACATAAATGTTTATTGGATTCATAATAAACTTTTTTCAGATTTTCCAAATCTTCCATTGTAGTAGCTAATGGTTTCTCACTAAAAACATGACAACCATAATTCAATACTTTCATATTTACCTTTGCAATATCCCCAAAATGGCAAGCAACGACTGCTATATCAGGCTTAGTTTCTTCTACCATCTTCTCGTAATTATCATATACATTTACCTTATAAGGAAGAGATTTTATCATTTCCAAAACCTTACTTATATCCTCACCATACGATCCAGGAGCAACACCAACAATTTTACATTCATTTGTTTCTTTTAAACCTTCCATTACGTAATTTATATGTCCAGATCCACCTATAATGACTATTTTCATTAGTTTTTACCTCCCTAACAGCATAATTTCAACGATTATCATAACTTATAAATGATCATTGAAAAATCTAATAATTTTTGATAAAATACAGCTTGGAAAGATCAAAAGATAAATTGTACATTTGAGATGTTGACAAATTATTAATAATATAGTATATAAAAATACCTGTGTGAGCCGCTAGCTCAGTCGGTAGAGCACCTGACTTTTAATCAGGGGGTCACAGGTTCGATTCCTGTGCGGCTCACCAATGAAAGGGCCCTCATCGTCTAGCCCGGCCTAGGACACCGCTCTTTCAAGGCGGTGACGGGGGTTCGAATCCCCCTGAGGGCGCCAAAGTGGGCGGATAGCTCAGTGGTTAGAGCGCCTGCCTTACAAGCAGGAGGTCGTAGGTTCAAGTCCTGCTCCGCCCACCATTAAAAAATGATATAATATAGTATGCGGGGTCGTGGTGTAGCCCGGTTTAACACACCTGCCTGTCACGCAGGAGACCGCGGGTTCGAATCCCGTCGACCCCGCCATTTTTTATAGTAAAATTATAGCTTGAGGGCCGGTGTAGCTCAGAGGCAGAGCAGCCGATTCGTAATCG
>JAPYWU010000237.1 GCA_028276205.1 Dictyoglomaceae bacterium
CTCAATCCATGAACTATTAAAATAACCCTTTTGGGACCCACCTTTTCTAAAGGAATAAATCCTAAAAAATCACCCCTATCTTTTAATTTTTAAATACCATTCAATAGTCTTTTTTAAGCCTTCCTCTAAGGAAAATTTAGGTTCAAAACCAAGCTCATTTTTTGCTAATGATATATCTGCAAAGGAATCTTTTATTTCTCCTTTTCTTGGAGGTGCATATATAGGTTCTATATTTTTCCCTAATATCTTATTTATAAGCTTATATAATTCTATAATTTTAACCTTTTTTCCTCCTGCAATATTATAAACTTTACTTTTTAAATTGTTTTTCTTCAATGCTAATATATTTGCAGAAACAACATCCTCTACAAATATAAAATCTCTTGTTTGATTTCCATCACCATAAATTATTGGTGGCTCATCCTTTAAAAGAGAGGTAATAAATTTAGGAATTACTGCTGAATATGGAGAAAACGGGTCTTGTCTTGGTCCATAAACATTAAAATATCTTAAGGAAACAATATCTAAATTATAAACATCATGAAAGAATTTAAGATAAAGCTCCCCCACATATTTACTTATGGCATAAGGAGAAATTGGTTCCACTTTCATATCTTCCTTCTTTGGTAATATAAGATTATCTCCATAAACAGCAGATGAACTTGCATAAATTATTTTTTTAACTCCATTTTTTAAACTTGCCCAAATAACATTCAATGTACCATTAACATTTATCTCATTACATCTTAATGGATTCTCAACAGATTCAATGACAGAAGTAAGAGCGGATTCATGAAATATATAATCAACCCCTTTTGTAATAGATAAAAGAAGATCTAAATCCCTAATATCTCCTTCAATAAAATCAATATCATTGATAACATTTATTAGATTTTCCATCTTTCCAGTAGATAGATTATCGAGGACAATAACATCCCCACCTTCTTTAACTAATCTTTCTACAATATGTGAACCAATAAAGCCTGCTCCACCTGTTACAAGAAATTTCATAAAATCTCCAAATTATTTATTAATCTTCTCAAAATTCAGAAGGTCCATAGTATCATCTCTTAATGCTATTGCATATATTCTTTTCTTTGTTAGATATTTTACTATTTCGTCTGAAAGATATAAAGATGCCTCCAGCCTTCTTAAAGCTACATCAGTATTCACAATAAACTGTCCCAGCAAACTCTCAAGTCTATCTACTCTATCACTAAGCTTTGCCATCTTTTCTAATTACCTCCTAAATATTTTAGTTTCTTTTTCCGCTAAAGCTCTTGCTAAATCCTCATATTCTAAAGGCTTGTAACCAAAACCTTTTGAAAGTACATGCCTTCCTATATCAAACACTGCTTCAATACATCTTCTTAAAAAACTTTCACAAGACGCAGGATTCCTTACATCTGACAAAAATTCCTCTAAAGAGATCTCTGAAAATTTCTCAAGTTTTGATAAATAATCTCCAATCAAGTTTAAATCATTTTGAATTCTTATTATATTTAACTTGGAAATAACCATCTTTTAAAGCCTCTAAGAAATCTTTTTCAGACAATTTATATTTAAAATAAACATCCTCAGCAAATTTCATAACTAATTCTTCATACTCATCAGCCATCTCTTCATTTTCTGCATATATCCTATATCCATTTATTATTTCATATTTCATGATATAATCAACTTCGTTTAAAATAACCAGATCTATTTTAAAAGGCTCAAATATGGAAGAAAGCTCATAGTATAATCCCCCATAGAAATCTAAAATTTTATTAGGCATTTCTTTTACATGAACTCCAATATCAAGATCAGAATTTAAATCTATATCAACTTTCTTTCCCTCTAAAAATTCAAATCCCTTATCCTTTTGAGAGCCAAAAAGATAAGCAATATCAACATTATACCTTTTAAAAATTTCCTTAAGTTTGTCAATCATAAATAAATTATAGCATTTGTCCATCTTCCATCAGGATGGTGAAATAATTTAAGAACCTCTATAGGTATAGGCTCTCCAACAATTTTTCTTGCCTCTATATGTAATTTAATAGCATCTTTTATATTTTCTATTGCCTCTTCAATAGTATCTCCTTGAGAATAACATCCTTTTAAGGCTGGACAAGAAGCTATATAAACCCCATCTTCATCTTGCTCAATAATTATCCTATATTTATATTTCACCATATTCCCTCCTATAATTACCTCCTAAAGATTGAATTTATTCTATTATCTCTTTTAAAAGTATTTCCATTGCCTCAACTTAAATTATAGCACATTACTTACATCCTCAAAGAAGGTATAATTTAAAATTTCCATTATGATATAATCTAATTGAGGAGAAAATTAATATGGACAAACTTCAAGAGCTTATAAGGATTTGTAAAAAGTATGATATTGCTCTTTGCTATCTTTTTGGTAGTCAAAAAGACAATGCCTTAAAGATTTTAAAAAATGAAGAAGTAGAAATTAATGACCCTTTAACAGATATAGATGTGGGAATAATATTTAATAAAAATATGGAAGAGATTCCAGAAAGATATGATTTATACTCCAAAATATATAATGAAATGGAAGATATATTCAAACCCTATAAATTGGATTTGGTTTTTCTTCAAGAGTGTCATTCAGTTTTTCAATTTGAGGCTATAAAAGGAATAT
>JAPYWU010000238.1 GCA_028276205.1 Dictyoglomaceae bacterium
AACTTTTGATAAGTCTTTTCCTAATATATTTGCATTCCTAATAAATACATCACTTGTACCTGTATCAAAAAGGAAGACTTCCCCCTCCCTCTCAATTAATACGGAGAAACCATGCTCGGAAAAAAGGGGAGAGGAAAGTCTATCATCACATAAGATTGTTATTTTAGTCAAGTAGCTCTGAAACATTTCTAAGTTGACCCTTTAAGTAGAGCTCAATAGCTTTATCTACATCTGTCTCGTCTGTTACATAAACCTCTATTCCTGCAGAAGTTAAATCATCATATAACCTTCTGCCCATTCCATGAGATATTACAGCTTTACAATCTCTTAAATTTTCAATTATATCTGCATGACTACTATAGTGATGATGTAATCCACTTTCATGTAAACCTCTTGCATGTCCAGTAAAGGTATTTGGAAGATATTCTCTGCTTTTTATCTCGCCATCTTCAATTTCAAAAATTACGAAGCCTCTTGTCCTCCCAAAATGGGCAGAAATAGTCTTCCCATCATCAGAAGCTACCGCGATCTTCATGATAACTACCTCCCTCTTACAAAACTTTCAATTTTATCAGTAATATCCAAAAAGATCTTTGCAATTTCAGAATTTTTATCTTCTAAAATAAAGGGAACTCCTTTATCACCACTCTCACTAATCCTTGGATCCAAAGGTATCTTACCTAAAAAAGGAACTTTTAAATCCTTTGCAATTTTCTCTCCCGCACCACTTCCAAGAATATCTACCCTCGTTCCACAATGAGGACATACAAAACCACTCATATTTTCTACTATTCCTATTACTGGCAAATTAAGAGCTTTTGCAAAGTTTACAGATCTTCTTACTACTCTTTCAGAAAGTTCTGAAGGTATGGTTACAATAATAGCACCATCTGGATCTGGAAGTTCTTGAGCTATGCTTAGTGGTTCATCTCCTGTACCTGGTGGAAGGTCAATTATCAAATATTCAAGTTCTCCCCAGATAATATCTGATAAAAACTGCCTAATTAACTGAGCCTTTAAAGGTCCTCTCCATATAATTGGAGAATCTTCATCTTGTACTAAGAAGCCAGCAGAAGCTACTTTAATCCCCAAGGGACCTTCCACAGGAATAATACCTTCATCAGCCTGATACAATCTCTCTGATGTAATGTTAAATAATTTAGGAATACTATATCCGTGAATATCAGCATCCAATACTCCCACTTTTCCTCCATATCCTTTCATGGCAAAAGCTACAGAAAGATTTGCAGAAAATGTACTTTTTCCAACTCCTCCCTTTCCGCTCAAAACTACAATTTTATGCTTAATATTACTCATTCTTTCCCTGAGCCTTTCTTTTTCCTTATTAAAATCCTCACTTCTCATTTTTCCTTCTCCTTTCCTCTATTAATCTATGATGATAAGATCCCTCTCTTATAAGAGCAGAACCACAATTAGGACATCTTTCATCCCTACAAGGTATACCCGGAGTATGTACCTTCTTATATCCACACTTAGGACATATGCAAAAGCCTTCAGGACCTAATCCACTATGATGATCATGTAAATGCCCATCATGCATAAGAGTTCCTTCCTTTCACTTTAAATTTACGAAATATTCCACTATTAAACCTGAAATTATAGCATATATAAATACAAGAAAATTTAAAAGAAGAACGTATTTTAATCCAAGAAGTGCTATAGCAAAAGGAATCCAAGGAACCTTTATTGCCCATGCTCCAATTGTAGTGGCTATTACACTTACTCTTGCTCCTTTACTTATCATCTCTTTAAAAAAAGGATAAAAAACATAGGCAGGTCCTACCATTAATGTTCCTAAAATAGCTCCTATTAATATTCCCTTTATTCCACTTTCTTTTCCTAAAATCTTCTTTATCATCTCTTTGGGAATCACTTCTGATATGAAGCCTGCAAGAAAAGCAACAGAAACCATTACAAGCAAAAGATTTAGATAAGTAAAAAATGCATTTTTTATTCCTAAATATGCCTTTTGCGGATTTAAAATCAATAATGTTACAGCTATAAGAGAGATTATTATTTCTAACGTATATTCTTTTAAAAACGATAAAATCTTATCTTTCATAATAATACCTCCATTATCAAGGCAAGAACTATTATAGAAAAGAAGGCAAGAAGATTTCTTGTTATAGTAAATCTCTTCCCCAAATCTTTATACTCCAATGGGATAGAAATTGTACCAATCATTACCCAAGAAAGTAAAAATGCAGAAACAACACAAACCTCTGCCCCATGCTCAAAAAGATATTTAGCAATAGGATATCCAGAAGCAATAGGTCCCATCATTATAGCACCCACTAAATCTCCTAATATAATTCCTTTTAAACCTGAAAATTTTAAAAGAAAATTTCCTACCGCCTCTTTTGAAAGGAATTTTTCTAAAAGACCTATTATTACAAAGATAGCAAAAATTCTAATTGAATTTTGGATAAACATCTTTATAGACTTTTTAAAAGTTTTTGAAAGTTTACTTTTATCCTTTCTAAAATAGAAAAGATATAAACTTAAAGTAAAAACAAATAGTACTAAACCCATTATCAAATTTTGCATATTATTCTCCCTCTTCCTCCTCTACTTTTCTCTCAACTTCCTCTTCCACTTTAATCTCATCTTCAAAAACCTT
>JAPYWU010000239.1 GCA_028276205.1 Dictyoglomaceae bacterium
ACGAATAACATTAGATTCAGTAACTGCCATTGAAACCTGAGGCAAATCAACTTGCAAATTTTTTCTATATTCTTCTTGATAAAGCTTCTGATAATTAACAAGAGCGTATTGTACTTCAGAAGGAGTAGCTAAATAAGGTTCAATTGGATGATGAGAAATTTCTCTTAAAAGATTAATGGTTTCAATATCCTGAGGATTAACCATAGCAACTTTTAAAACATTATCTTCCAGATCAAAAGGTATTAATTTTTTATCAAAAGCAATTTTTTCAGGAACTAAAGATAAAACATTTGGAGCAATATTTGCACCTTTAAGTGGTGCTCTTTTAATTTGAAGTTCTTCTGCTAAAATGTTATAAAAAAATTCTAAGTCTATGATTTTACGATTTAACAAAAGTTCTATAACTGATAAATTTAATCTTTCTGCATCTTTTTTAGCCTCTTCCCATATTATTTCATCTATTAAACCTCTCTTTAATAAAATATCTTTTATCTGTTCGTCTGGCAAAATCATTTATTTTAAGGTTTATATTGAAGAAATTTGTAATTATTTAAAATAAGTGGTTGAAAAATAAAAATTAACCAAGCTAAATAAATCCAATAATTTTTAAAAGAGTACCTTTCTTTTAAATTTGTTTTTTTAAACATTAAACCACTTCCTATTAATAATAATAACATAAAAAATCCTAAAAAAAGAAAAAACATATTAAAAGGAAAAATAAAAAATAAAGTAAGAAGGGGGATTAAAATTTTTTCATCATCATAAAATATCTCCCTTTTAAAAACAAATTCTAAAAAAATTAAAATAACAAAAACTATTCCTATAGCCACAAGTCTTAAAATAAAATCTAACCAAAAATGATAAAAAACATAGCCTATAAAATAACCCTTTTGAGAAACCAAGTATTTTGAAATAGGATGATTTTTCCAAATTGAATATTGATATTGAGAAAGATAGATTGAAAATAATATAAAAATTAAAATGCTTAAAATAAGAAAAAATTTATAAATTCTAATTTTTTTGCTATCTTCTAATTTGGAAAAATAAATCAAAGTTAAAAAAAACAACAACAGAAAAGAAATTAAAAGATATATATCGTATTTTTGGAATAAGAAAAATTTCTCTAAGTATAAATAAAAGTAAGACAACATCTTTTATAATTAAATTAATTATAAATTAAAATTAAAAATGCATAAAGGTTTTACTTTAATAGAAATTTTAATAGTTGTGCTAATTACAGGTTTTATTATAGGAGTTATATCAAGTTTTCAAACAAACATCTCAAGAAGTAGTTTTTTAGTTGATGAAACTGCAAATTATTTAACTAATATTTTTAATTTAACAAGACAAAAATCTTTAATAGAAGAAGAAAACTCAAATTGGGGAGTTTGGTTAATCAATAGTTCTTCTCAGGATTATTTTTACATATTTAAAAATTCAACATCTTCAGTTAAAGAAAGATTTAATATAGCAAATCAAATAACATTTTTTGATTTTACTGAAAAAGTTATTTTGTTTAACAAACTAACAGGAGAAACTACCTCAACTGTAGTTAAAATAGGATTAATAAATGGAAAGTATATAAAAGAAATAAATATCTCTACTTCAGGAAGTATTACTATAAAATAAGGAAACGATTAATTTTAGATTAAAACGAGCTATAGCATTATCTAATATAACACACCTTGTATTCCTTTTCCAAGCCACCAAGCAGAGTCATCCACAGCAGGATAATGTGTCCAATCTATGTTAAGTCTTATATAAGGATACTGAAAACCACCCTGCGGATAACAAGAAATAGAACTTGTTGCTCTTGCACTGCCTGTGCTTCTATTAATTACTAATCTTGGGCCACATTTAACTGCTGGATCAAAATCTTCAGGCTCTACTATTAAAGTTGATCCATCTGGTATATCTTTCCACTTCCAAGAATAAAATTTTACTTCCCCAGGAATTGCTCTTAAACTCCCTTGATCTGTCTGACATTTACCATATCCTGGTACAGTACCATGAGGGGTTCCATAACGATCAGCTCCTTTAACATAAATTTCTCCAATGGGTCCCTCAGCGGTACTTGATTTAACATATTCTACAACCACTTTATCATCAATACACATTTGAGTAAAAGCAGTTTTTCTATCAGCTACAACCTGTTCCCTTACCTGACCTGCTACATCAAGTTTAATGTAAGAAGTAGAAGTAGGAATTTTGCCTATACCAATATTTGTAGATGAAGCTATATAAAAAGCATATTGTGGAGCTGATGGAGCATATTCAGGGAATTCATACTTCACAATTGTTATTGCATTATCATTAACTAACTTATTTCTAACATATAAATAATCTATTACATTATTTCTATTATCTCCTAATGCTCTTACAACTTCTAAATAAGAAATAGATAAAGCAGAATATAAAGGTCCATTAATACCTCTTCCTGCTAAAATATATCTCCCTCTTTTAAGACCAAATGAAGTATCCCTTGCTCTTTCAGCAGTAAGACCATCACAGTTTGATAGAGAACCTGAAATTAGTCTCGGAGTAGATGTATCATTATCATAAGAAATAACAGAAAATACATGCTGATCGTCTATCTTTTCAATTCTCATCTTAACGTTAACGTCTTCAC
>JAPYWU010000240.1 GCA_028276205.1 Dictyoglomaceae bacterium
TCTCTATTTTTTTAGGAGATATTACCTTTACCATTTGAACATTTGTTCTGTTTGGAAAGAGAGGGTGATTTTCCAAAATTGGACCTAATTTTTTAATTTTTTCTTCATCAATATTATCAACAAAAAATACACAATGAGGGTTACCTATGGAAAGACAGGTTATTTTTATTTTTTCGTGATCAATTTCTAATTCTTTGTCTATAATTTCTTCTTCTTTTGCATTTACAGGAATTTCCTTAGTATTAAATGTAATTTTTCCCATTTCAATTTCTACAATTTTTGCCTTGTTATTTTTTTCTTCAATTATATTAGCTTTAACCTTACCTCCTAATGTATGTATAAAAAATTCTTTTTGAGAGGTAAAACCATAATCATATATATATTTAGCTAAGATTCTGAGTCCATTACCACTCTTTTCTGCTTCACTTCCATCAGGATTAAAAATTCTGACAGTAAACTCATTATCGTTAAGCTTTTCAAATACAAGAATGCCATCAGATCCTATACCTATATTTCTATTACAGATTAATCTAATGTTTTTCTCGTTTAAAATAAAATCAATTTTATTTTTTTCAAGGACTATATAATCATTTCCAAGACCATGACTTTTTACAAATTCCATAACTAATTTTCCTCCCTTTTGTTCTATAGTGATAAAATTAATTATATCAAAAGATTTTAATGAAAGGAGAATGAAAGGGTATGTTTTTTAGTGAATTGGCGGAATATTTTAGAAGATTAGAAAGTACCACAAAAAGAAATGAGATGACTGAAATATTAGCAGATTTATTTAAAAAGGCAGATAAAGAAGAAATTGATAAGATAATATATTTGTTAAATGGGAGAGTCGCTCCTGAATATGAAAAAATTGAGTTTGGTATGTCAGATAAATTAGTATTAAGGGCTATGGCTTTAGCATTTATAGTACCAATATCAGAACTTGAAAGGGTTTATAAAGAGATCGGAGACTTGGGGGAAATTGTAATAAGATATCATAAGGGAGGAGAAAAGGATCTGGCAGTTACTGAAGTGTTTAATGTTTTATATGAGATAGCTCATATCTCTGGAGAAGGAAGTGTTGATGCTAAAGTAAATAGATTGGCTTTTCTTATAAACTCCTTAACTCCAGATGGAGCAAAATATTTGGTAAGAATAGTTTTAGGAAAATTAAGACTTGGAATAGGAGAGCCTACAATTATGGATGCTCTTTCTTATGCAAAAGCAAAAGATAAGACTCTAAGACCTTTTATAGAAAGGGCTTTCAATATAACTTCTGATTTAGGATATGTGGCTAAGGTTTTTTGGGAAGGGGGCACTGAAGCTTTAAAGAAAATTAAGGTACAAGTTGGAAGACCTATAAGAATGGCATTAGCGGAAAGGGTTTCTAAGCCTGAAGAGATTATTAAAAAAATGGGTAAATGCTCAGTAGAACCTAAATTTGATGGATTTAGGTGTCAGATACATAAAAAAGGTAATATTGTCAAAATTTTTTCAAGAAATTTAGAAGACAATACCCATATGTTTCCTGATTTAGTAGAAGGAATACTTAATCAGATACCTAAGGAGGAAATAATAGTTGAAGGTGAAGCAATCTCTTATAATCCAGAAACTGGAGAATTTTATCCTTTTCAGGTTACTGTTCAAAGAAAGAGAAAATATAATATTAGTGAGATGGCAGAACTTTTTCCTCTACAGCTATTTACTTTTGATATTTTATATGTAGATGGAGAAGATATTACATCCTTGCCTTATCTAAGAAGAAGGAAAAAATTGGAAGAGAATATAAAAGAAGGGGACAAAATTTTTATAACAAAGAATATTATTACCAGTGATCCGAAGGAGATACAGATATTTTTTGAAGAATGTATTAGTGAGGGATTGGAAGGTATAGTAGCTAAAAGATTAGATGCTCCATATCAGGCAGGAGTAAGAAATTTTAACTGGATAAAATTAAAAAGATCATATCAAAGTCATCTTACAGATACAGTTGATTGTGTAATTCTTGGATATTTTAAAGGACGAGGGCATAGAGCAAAATTTGGAATAGGAGCCCTTCTTGTTGGAGTATATGATCAAGAAAGAGATCTATTTAAGACTATAGCAAAAATAGGTACAGGACCAACAGAAGAGGAATGGGTAAAATTTAGGGAAGTTTTAGATGAAATAAAAGTTGATCATAAACCCAGTAATGTAGATTCTTTAATAGAACCGGATGTATGGGTAGAACCTAAATATGTGGTAGAAATCCAAGCTGATGAAATAACAAGAAGCCCTGTGCATACTTGTGGAAGAGAAGCTGATGGTTTAGGTTATGCCTTAAGATTCCCAAGAGTTATTGGCTTTATTAGGGAGGATAAAGGTGCTTATGATGCAACTACTGTCTCTGAAATTTTAGAGATGTTTAGAAATCAAAGGAGAGAGAAGGTAGAAGAAGATCAAGATGTATAAAACTTTTTTTTGCTTTTTATATTTTTTTATTTCCCTCTTGCAAAAGGGAAACATATATGATAGAATTTAAACCGCCCGATGGGAAAGGGCGGATGCACATTAGACAAAGGGAGAAAAGGGAGAGAGAAGAGGAGAAAGAAGAGGGTAGTAAATAAAGAG
>JAPYWU010000241.1 GCA_028276205.1 Dictyoglomaceae bacterium
AATTGATTTTCTGTAAAAAATTTGAGGGGAGTATCAAGATTAAAACCAAGTCTTTTTCCAATATTAGTAAGTAGAATTTTATAATAAGGAGATATTTCTTTTCCCCAAGGTATAATTGCCCCTTCTGATATAGATTTTTCATAATCTAAAATCAAATCTGGATCAAATTCTTTTTTACCTCCAAGTCCGGAGCATACAGGACATGCACCATATGGACTATTAAAAGAGAAAAATCTCGGAGTTATCTCTCCAAAACTAAACCCACATATTGGACAAGCATAATTTTCACTGAAAATGTGTTCTTCTACCTTATCTCCCACATATTTTTCTACAATCAATAATCCTTCGCTAAGTTTTAAGGCCAACTCTACTGAATCAGATAATCTCGTCTTTATATCAGGTTTCACTATTAATCTATCTATAATCACAGAAATATCATGCTTTTTATTCTTATCAAGTTCTATATCATCTTCTAAGGAATAGAGCTCACCATCTATTTTTACTCTTAAAAATCCTTCCTTTCTTAAATTCTCCAATAACTTCTTATACTCGCCTTTTCTACCTCTTACCACAGGAGAAAGGATTTGAATCCTTGTTCCCTCTTCCCAAGAAAGAATCTTCTCCACTATTTCCTGAGAGGTTTGGGCAGAAATTTCAATACCACAATTTGGACAATGAGGTCTTCCAATATTGGCATAAAGAAGTCTTAAATAATCATATATCTCTGTAACTGTACCTACCGTAGACCGAGGGTTTTTTATTACTGTTTTTTGATCTATAGAGATTGCAGGTGAAAGCCCTTCTATAATGTCTACGTCAGGCTTATTTAACTGTCCCAAAAATTGTCTTGCATAAGTAGAAAGAGATTCTACATATCTTCTTTGTCCCTCAGCATATATGGTATCAAAGGCGAGTGAAGATTTACCAGAGCCACTTATTCCCGTAATTACAATAAGTTTATTTCTGGGGATATCTAAATTTATATTCTTTAAGTTATGTTCTCTTGCTCCTCTGATTTTTATAAAATCACTCATAGTTTTGTCTTCTTTTTTAACTCATTCTTTAATTCTTTTATTTGATCTCTTAGATATGCCGCTCTCTCAAAATCAAGTTCTGCAGCAGCAGAATACATCTCCTTTTCAAGCTGTTTTATGGCCTCTTCTATTTCATCTATAGATAGATTTTTAGATACAGCTTTATAATCTACTTTTTTCTCGCTAACTGCCTCAACAAAATCAAAAACTTCTTTTACAGATTTTTGAATACTTCTTGGAACTATTCCATGAGTTTTATTATATTCCATTTGAATTCTTCTTCTTCTCTCTGTTTCTTCTATAGCCCTTCTCATAGAATCGGTTATGGTATCTGCATACATAATTACTTTACCATTTACGTTTCTTGCTGCCCTTCCCATCACCTGGATAAGAGATCTTTCTGATCTTAGAAATCCTTCTCTATCAGCATCTAAAATTGCTACTAATGACACTTCAGGTAGATCTAAACCTTCTCTAAGAAGATTTATCCCTACTAACACATCAAATTTTCCTAATCTCAGATCTTGTAAAATTCCTGTTCTTTCTAAAGTCTCTATCTCTGAATGTAGATAGGTTACCCTCATGCCAAGATTAGAAAGGTATTCTGCCAGATCCTCAGCTGTTCTTTTTGTTAATGTAGTCACAAGAACCCTTTCTCCCCTTGAAACCACCTCTTTTATTTTTGAAATTAGATGCTCAATCTGGCCTTCCGTTGGATGCACCTCAATTTCAGGATCAAGCAATCCTGTAGGTCTAATAAGTTGTTCTACTACCTGTTCAGATATAGAGAGCTCAAAATCTGCAGGTGTTGCAGAAACAAAGATCACTTGGGGAACTCTTTCCCAAAATTCTTCAAATGTCAAAGGACGATTGTCATAAGCTGAGGGAAGTCTAAATCCATATTCCACTAAATTATCTTTTCTTGATTTGTCACCATGATACATAGCCCTAAGCTGAGGAATAGTGAGATGAGATTCATCAATAAAGACCAAGAAATCATCAGGAAAATAATCAAGAAGGGTATAGGGAGGATCTCCAGGTTTTCTTCCATCAAAATGTCTTGAATAATTTTCTATTCCTTTACAATAACCCACCTCTTTTAATAGTTCTAAATCATAAAGGGTTCTTGCTTCTAATCTTTTAGCTTCAAGAAATTTTCCTTGAGATCTAAGCTCTTCAAGCCTTTCTTCCAATTCTTTCCTAATAGATTCTATTGCCCTTTCTAACTTTTCGGTTGGAGCAATATAATGGGTGGCAGGATAAATAAAAGTACTTTTTAAATCATAAATTCTCCTACCACTTACAGGATCAATCTCCGAGATTCTTTCTATAATATCTCCCCAATATTCTACCCTAATAGCAGTTTCTCCTCCTATAGGAAATATCTCTACTAAATCTCCTCTAACTCTAAACTTTCCTCTTGTAAATTCATAATCATTTCTTTCATATTGTAACTTTATAAGTTTTCTTAAAAGTATTTCCCGAGGAATTTCATCGCCTTCTTTAAGCATGAATATCATCTGTTCATAATCTTCAGGAGAACCCAAACCATATATGCAAGATACACT
>JAPYWU010000242.1 GCA_028276205.1 Dictyoglomaceae bacterium
GGTGATCCTTTAGATGTGGCAATATATAATCATTATTTAAAGCTTTATCCCTTAAATTATTATGAAAAAATAGATGAAATTCCGTTCAATTCTCAAAGGAAGAGAGTGAGTGTTCTCTATAGATTAAATAATTCATATTTTCTAGCGGTAAAAGGAGCTGGTGAGGAAATTTTAAGAAGAAGTAAGTTTTATTTTCTAAATGGTAAAGAAATAGAATTAACAGAAGAAAAGAAAAAAGAATTATTAAAGGCTCAGGATGAATTAGCTAAACAGGGTTTAAGAGTTTTAGCTGTAGCAAAAAGAACCTTTAATAGTTTAATAGATAAAGATAATTGGGAAGAAGATCTTGTTTTTGTAGGATTTTTGGGATTTATGGATCCTCTTCGAGAGGGGATAAAGGAAGCTATTGAAGAATGTAAAAAGGCAGGTATTCGCCCTATTATTGTGACAGGGGATTATCTTTTAACAGCCAAGAAAATTGCCCAGGATCTTGGAATGGATGTGGATAAGGGCTCATATTATACAGGAGAAGATATAAGTAGAACTGGTTTAAATAATATCTCTTGGGATAATGTGGTTATTTTTTCAAGGGTTTTACCGGAGCATAAAATGGATATTGTAAAGGAGTTAAAGGAAAGAGGAGAGATAGTTGCAATGACAGGAGATGGTGTAAATGATGCTCCTGCTTTGAAAATGGCAGATATTGGGGTGAGTATGGGATTGAGAGGAACTGATGTGGCAAGAGGAGCATCAGACCTTGTTCTTCTTGATGATAGTTTTGCCACAATTGTAAAGGCGGTTAAAGAAGGCAGAAGGATCTTTGATAACATAAGAAAGGTGACATATTATTTACTTTCATGTAATTTTAGTGAGATTTTTGTGGTAAGTACAAGTATATTTTTAGGTTTACCCTTGCCCTTAACACCTTTAGAACTTCTTTGGATTAATTTGATAACCGATGGATTTCCAGCCTTGGCATTAGGGGTAGAACCTTATGAAAAAGATATTATGATGAGAAAGCCAAGAAGGATAGATGAGGGTATTATTAATAAGGATTTATGGAGAAAGATAATTATTGATGGAATTTTTATAGGGATCTCTGCATTAATATTATTTAATATTGGGTTAACTAAAAGTATAAACTTCGCAAGGACTATGGCTTTTTCTGGTATCGTTTTTTCACAAATTTTCCAAGCCTTGAGTCTTTCATTAAGGAGAAGAGAAAAGATATTTGGAGAACTATTCTCAAACAAATATTTAAGTTTAGCTGTTATATTTTCAATTGTTATCCAGCTTTTAGTATTATATACACCTTGGGGAAGAGGATTTTTTAATATAGAGATTTTAGATCTAAAGGATCTTGCTTATGTTATTTTGTTGAGCTTGCTACCAATTTATAAATTAATAGGAGAAAAAATATATGAAAAAATTTTTAAGAGAACTGTTAATTTATAGTATAAGTTTTTTATTAATTCTCTTTTTAACAAGTCAACTATTTTCTCTTGAAAAAAGGCCAATTTATACATCTATAAAGAGTAATACGGAAGGTTCAGTATATACTCAAACATACACGTTAACAAATATTACAAATACTCAAACCTATACAATGCCATCTCAGAAAGTTGTAACTTCTACATCTTCTCAATCAAGTGCTAAAGAAAAGGAATCTTTACAAGAAGAAATACAAAATCCATCCCAGATTATATATGAAGTTAAGGTAGGAGATACTATTATTGGAATTGCTCAAAAATATGGAATAAGTTGGCAAGAATTAGCCAAAATAAATAAATTAAAAGATCCAAATTATTTAGTGGCAGGGCAAAAATTAATTATTCCATTAAATAACAAATAGATATAAACCCTTGTCTTTAATAAGTTTATTTGATATAATTTTACCAAGAGTGCGGACGTAGCTCAGTCGGTAGAGCGAGGGACTGAAAATCCCTGCGTCGGGGGTTCGATTCCCTCCGTCCGCACCATACAATGGGGAGAATAAAGAGAAATTTGGTAAGAAAAGGACTTTATCTTTACTATAGATTTTTTAAGTCTTTTTTATTTTTCGAACTCCTAAGCGCCCGTAGCTCAGTAGGACAGAGCAGCGGTTTCCTAAACCGCGTGTCGGGGGTTCGAATCCCTTCGGGCGCACCAATTTTGAATACCCGCGTTACCTACCCTACGCTTCAATATATAATACTTGGAGGTGGTATATATAATTAAAACACAGTATTTTTTATGCTCTTTAAAACATGAATTATTAAGAACTCTAAGGAGGTAGGACCGATGGCAGAGGTAAAATTGGAAAATGTAACAAAAAAATTTGGTGATGTTATAGCGGTTAATAGTGTATCTCTTGATATCAAGGATAAAGAGTTTATTGTTCTTGTTGGACCATCTGGTTGTGGTAAAACAACTACATTAAGAATGATTGCTGGATTAGAAGAGATAACATCTGGAAACATCTATATTGATGGAAGAATAGTTAATGATGTACCCCCCAAAGATAGAGATATAGCAATGGTGTTCCAAAACTATGCTCTTTATCCTCACATGACTGTTTATGATAATATGGCTTTTGGTCTAAAACTTAGAAAATATCCAAA
>JAPYWU010000243.1 GCA_028276205.1 Dictyoglomaceae bacterium
TAACGCAATTTCCCATGGTGTAAGATCCTTTATATTGAAATTGCTATTTTGAACAAGATTTAGATCTTTGGTTTCTTCTTGAGCTGATATATTTTCTTTTCATATTAAAAATTTTTAAGGAGATATTTATCCTTTTCTGTTCTTAATACCCAATCGGTCAATATGAAAAGGTCAAAGTATATGTTGGTTAATTTTTTAGAAAGTAGTTTTATTCCATTCCAAGCATTTTTATACTCCTTTGGTACATCAGTTCTGGCTGACTCTCTTTTTGCTATTCTATAGGTTTTAAGAGCAATATGTAGTAAAGGTAATCCTTCATTATCACTTATATTATCGTTTAGGAATTTTGGATTATTGTAAAATCCAGCTTTATAATATATCTCCTCTTGCCCTTTTAGAGCATTAAGCAGTGATGATTTATTTCCTTGTAGTCTTGCAGTTTTTTCTTGATTTATTAAATTTACTAAGGCTTGATATTGAGGGTAGTAGGTAGAATATAATGAATTGGCTATACTTTGATAATTCTCAATAGTAGATTTAGCTTCTTGAGCATTTTGTATAGATAATGGTACTTTTTCCCATAATATGCTTTTAGTCCATTGTACATATTGTACTGCCATAAAGCCAGCACTAAGTACATCTCCATAAGCTGATCCTAATTCTCCTAAGGCAGTTTTTTGAATTTCATAGATGACACTTGCAAGTTCTATTGTGTTATCAATTATCCAATCTTTGGAAAGATCTAAGAAAGATGTGGGAAGATAGGCATCTGCTATTCCAGAAAGAATACTATTTAAAGCCACATTAGCGTATACCTCATTTGGTTTTATATTTTTTATGGATTGAAATATTCCATTATAGCCGAATACAGTTTCTATGCCTTCTTTTAGTCTTCTTTCCGCTATACTATTAGCATAATTTTTCCATTCATTTTCGGAATATAATCCATAGGTGTCTAAATCACACCAAGATGGAGATTCCACTTTACGCCATCTTCTTACATCTCCCATGTGGGGTAGTTTCAAGATCAAATCATTTTCAGGACAACTTACTCCATTTACTGTTCTATTTTCCACAAGATGGATCTCAATGATTTTTCCATAATATTTGGATGGAATATTGAAGGTTTTGAAATTACAACTAGTTAAGTTTGTTGATGGAGTATAT
Organism: Dictyoglomaceae bacterium; assembly: GCA_028276205.1. GTDB lineage: Bacteria > Dictyoglomota > Dictyoglomia > Dictyoglomales > Dictyoglomaceae > Dictyoglomus. Next base: position 1,168 of record JAPYWU010000243.1, read on the forward strand.
TGATTAGCAGTTAATTTTACCACACTACCTTCTCCTTTTGCTTGTTGGTTTTGCTCATTATATGTGTAAAATTCAATATAACAGGAGTTTGACTTAGAAGTCATATATGAGAAGTAATTATTTTTGCTTGAATCACAGTAAAACCTTACATAATCTCCATCATGGCATAATATTCCAGCTTGATAAGGATAGGTTATTCCTGCAAAGGTTTCTTCTGAAAAATTTTTTCCAATAGTAATAGTTAGGAGAAAAGTAATAATTAAGAAAATATTGAGGAAAAAAAGCTTATTTTTCATGTTTTTACCTCCTTGCTTATTATGGCTTAAATGTGATGTTGTAGTTTAGTATTTTTACGCCTCTTCCTCCAAGGGGATCATTATTTTCTGATTCTGCAATATATGGGGCATGATGATAAAAATCTACTTCACAAACTGATTCTGCTACTCCTAAGCAAACTGCTCTTGCCTTTCCTTCTATGTATACATATATAGAGTATGTTGTATTTCCTTTTAAGCGAATATTTCTAAAATCAACTTTATAAATTCCATTTACACATTCTGCTGCTTGTACAGATTGGTTTGCTACTTGTAAAAGAGTTACTACCGTATCATAACCGGGAACAAAATAACCACCTACAGCACCATATATGGTATAAATTTGGGATTGTAAGAATTCAATCCAATCTCGTGAGGCTTTTTGCCATACTATAGCAGAATACCCAGGGTAATTTTGAAATCTAAAGGCATCAGTTGATTCTACTATTCCTACTCCTACCTTTCCTAAATATTGAGTATCACTGGCACCAACTGGTAAAGAGTAATCTATTTTTGCTATTAATCCTTTTACATCTACAGTTATGCTTAGATCTGCATTATAAAAATTGTTGTCAGGTGCATTAATTTTGATCTGTTTATAGTTTATAACTCTCAAGTAGGAGGTAACATCACTTTTTGGTAGTTCTGCATAGGCATATACCCATGCTTTTAAATATCCATTATCAATAGTATACGCATATCTTCCCAATGAAATATCTGGGCCATAGCCACTTCCAGTTTCTGTATAGCTTAATTGAGGAGTAGTAGTTTGAGTTGATGTAGTAAGTCCAGCAAAACCGAGCCATTGTACCCAAACATTTTGAGCAAAAGTTCCATCATGTTTAATAAGGGAGAGTAAAAATCCATCATTTCTGTTATTTACAGCACCAGCAATTACACCGGGTTGGGCAGATAATACATAGGCAGGACTTTGAGAAAAAGGTGGAGAGAAAGATATATTTGCACCATTACTTAGTAATTTAACTTCCCCTTTAAATCCATTCAAGTTGTAATCAGGAACGATAGCACCCCAAAGGAGCCATGCATTCTTTACAGGATTTCCATTGCTATCAACGAGGCAAAGATCAAATCCAGTTGGTGA